>DAOWCM010000338.1 GCA_030639555.1 Candidatus Eiseniibacteriota bacterium
ACGACCATCTGGCTGAAGGAGACTACCTTTTCATAGAGATCACGGACTCCGGGTGCGGCATGGATCCCGAGACGATGCAGAGGATCTTCGATCCCTTCTTCTCGACGAAGTTCACCGGACGGGGTCTGGGGCTCGCGTCGGCGCTCGGCATCGTCCGTGGTCACTCAGGTGCAATCAAGGTGGCAAGCGGGGAAGGAAGCGGGACCACGTTCACGGTCCTTCTGCCGGTGGGGAACGGCGTCTCCGTGATGCGGCCGGAGAAGGGGGCGGAGATCGCGAGCAAAGCGGGGGGCGGGACCGTGCTTCTGGTAGACGACGAGGACGCGGTCCGCGACATCGGAATGCGACTCCTTGAGCAGGCGGGGTTTGCCGTCGTCGGCGCTGCTGACGGCTGCGAGGCGGTCGACTACTACCGCGAGCACTGCGACGACATATCCTGTGTGCTTCTCGATCTCACGATGCCCCGGATGGGCGGTGAGGAGACGTTGCAGGAGCTGCGTAAGATACGCGACGACGTCAGGGTAGTGCTGTCCAGCGGATTCAGTGAGCAGGAGGTCGTCGGGAGGTTCGCGGAGGGGGGGATATTCGGCTTCGTCCAGAAGCCGTACAGATTCGAGAAACTCGTCGCGGAGGTCGAGGCGGCGGCGCGGGCCGGCGCCCGGGGTGTGCAGTAGCGTCCTATCTCGCAGAGTGATCGGAGCGGCAAGATCGGGGCCAGGTGCTCCGGTCTTGCCGCTCGTGTACGGCCCGATCGCGAGGGCGCGGGTCGCATGGAGACCATCACGTGAGGGTGACGAGCGCCACGCCGCCCACGGCCATTGCCACAGCGGCCAGCTTCCGCAGCGTGACGCGTTCGTGCAGGAGGATGGCGGCCAGTGGGAGCACGAACACCGCGCTGGTCTGGTTGAGGATGGACGCGGTGGAGGCCTGGGTGTACTTCATGCCGGCGACCCAGACGATCATTGCGACGTAGCCTCCGAGGACGGCGGCTGGGACGGCGACCCTCCAGGAGCGGGAGGGTCTGAGCGTCGACCAGAGGTAGCGGCGACGCGGGGACACGACCGTGAGCAGCACGAGAGCGATCACACCAGCGAGGAGCCTCACGGTGGTCGACCAGAGGACCGGCGAGCGGTCCAGGACCGGCTTCGCAAGTGTCACGGCGAGGGCCATCAGAGCGACAGACAGAGTGGCCAGGCCGATGCCCACACGGAGGTCGTGTGCAGAGACGTCGGAGGTGGATGCGCGCGCCGTCGTGAGCAGGACCCCGACAAGGATGAGAGTCGCTCCGGCAAGGTCCCCGACGGTCAGTCTCTCGCCGAGGAAGACGAACGTGAAGAGAATGACGAACGGGCTGTAGGTCAGACTGGCTATCTGTGAGAGACCGGCACCAACGATGTTCAGGCTCTTGAAAAAGAGGGTGTCGGCGATCGCGACGCCCAGGACGCCGCTCAGCGCCAGGAGCACGTAGTCGAGCAGTGGCGCGTCGCGAAAGAGGTTCTGCCCGGCTACAAGGAGCGTTGCCAGAAGCAGCACGATGGCCACCATGTTCTTGAAGAAGTTGAGGGCGAGCGGCTTGAGTTCGCGACCGCTTATGCGAAAGAGCACAACAGAGACGGCCCAGATGAGGGCGGCGAGGACTGAAAGGACTTCGCCGAGATGAGGAATCGTCACGTGTGTGGCCTTTCAGAGGCGGGAGCGTGAAGGATTGGGGAACAATAGCACAGGTCACGGGCGGTGGCGAGCCCGATCGGGGAGCGTGAGAGCCTCAGAAGCCCCGGGTCGGGAGGACGGTGACGGTGTCCACGGTGGACGAGACACTTGATGCTTGACACGATGGGACAGGAGGATATACTATGCAAGTTCGTAGAAAAGACGTTCCGAAAAGGAGTTACGAGACAGTCTGGGAGGAGTCGTGGATTACGCCGTGGTCAGGACCGGAGGACTCCAGTTCAGGGTTTCCGAGGGAGACCTCATCCGCGTCCCGCGCATGAAGAGCGAAGTTGGCGAGGCCATCGAGATGTCGGATGTGCTGGCACTGAGCGTCGGTGGCGACGTGAAGGTCGGAACGCCGGTCGTCGAGAGTGCGCTCGTAAGAGCAGAGGTCATCGCGCACGGGAAAGGTAAGAAGGTCATCGTGTTCAAGAAGAAGCGCAGGAAGGACTACCGGGTCAAGAAGGGTCACAGGCAGGGCTTCACGGAGATTCGCATAACAGGCATAACCTCGTAGGCCGGACTGCCCGTGCGGGAGAGCAGTATCTCAACAGGGGGTTCGCGAAGTGTCACACAAAAAGGGCGTTGGCAGTTCCAGGAACGGACGCGACTCCAGGGCGCAGCGCCTCGGGGTCAAGCGCTTCGGCGGGCAGTTCGTGCGCGCGGGGACCATCATCCTCAAGCAGCGCGGCACGAAGTTCTACCCGGGGCAGAATGTGGGGAGGGGCGGCGACGACACTCTCTTCGCTCTGAAAGACGGGAACGTGACGTTCGAGCGATGGGGTCGCGACAGAAAGCGCGTGAGCGTCCAGTAGGACGCAGAGGTGAACGTCGAGTTGCAGCGAGAGAGCGGCGACTGGGATGGGGGAGAGCCAGCGCTGGGTGAGGGGACATCCCGACCAGGGACCGAACACCAGTCTGCAATGGAATCAGAGGGGGCATCGCCTGGGAACATCCGCGTTCCCGCGAGGCCCCTTTGTCGTTACTGCACCGTCCACGAGAAACAGCGGGTGGGCCGAAAGGGGAGTTCGAGACAATGAAGATCACCTGGCTGGGGCACGCTTCGTTCCTGGTCGAATCGAAGGACGGTACGAGAGTCGTGACCGACCCGTACGAGGCCGGTTCCTACGACGGGGCCGTCGGCTATTCGCCTATCGACACGCATGCCGACGTGGTGACCGTGAGTCACGAGCATGCGGACCACAACGCGGTCGACACCGTGAGCGGCGG
>DAOWCM010000186.1 GCA_030639555.1 Candidatus Eiseniibacteriota bacterium
ACGTCGGCGGCGGACCGCATCTCCTTAAACGCCTCGATCGTCGCCTTGACCATGTTGTGAGGATTGTTCGACCCGAGCGACTTGGCCAGGACGTCCTTCACACCCGCGCACTCCATGACTGCGCGGACCCCACCACCAGCCACGACGCCGGTTCCCGGGCTCGCCGGACGCACGAGAACCCTTCCCGCTCCGAACCTGCCTATGACGGTGTAGGGAAGCGTGCCTCCCACCATTGGCACCTTGATCATGTTCTTCTTGGCGACCTCGGTGCCCTTCTGGATCGAGGACGCGACATCATTGGCCTTGCCGAGACCTATCCCGACGCGACCCTTCCTGTCGCCGACCGCGACCAGAGCGTTGAATCCAAAGCGCCGGCCGCCCTTGACGACCTTGGCCACCCGGTTGATATGGATGACCCGCTCCTCGAACTCAGGCTCCCTGGGCTCTCTGTCGTCCCTTCTGAATCTTCTGGGTTCCCTCGCCATCGAGTTCCTACTCCCTCCCTGGAACGGACCCTCTTAGAACTCCAGACCGCCTTCCCGCGCTGCCTCCGCGAGAGCCTGCACACGGCCGTGGTACAGGTAACCGCCCCTGTCGAAACGAACCTGCTTGATTCCCTTCTCAAGGGCCAAGCGCGCCAAGACCTTGCCGACCGCCTTGCTGGCGTCGGTCTTGGTGTGATCCCCGTTCCCCAGTTCCTTCCGCACATCCTCACTCAGGGTCGAAGCCGAAACCAGCGTCACGCCACCGACGTCGTCGATGACCTGAGCATACGTATGCTTCAGGCTTCTGAACACGCTCAGCCGCGGGCGTCCGGGCTCACCGCTGACCTTCTTGCGGATGCTCTTCCGGCGCCTCTGTCTGCCCATTCTCCTGATGGTGCTACTACCCTTCATGGTATCTCACCAGCCTCTGCTGAAGAATCAAGATGACACTGGCCAACCTAGGTGCCTGACGAAACGGCCAGCTTGCCCGCCTTCCTCCGCACGTACTCATCGTGATACCTGATCCCCTTGCCCTTGTACGGCTCGGGGGGTCTCAAGGCCCTGATGTCAGCGGCCGCCTGTCCCACCTGCTGCCTGTCAATGCCCCTGACGACGATTCGAGTCGACGCCGGGACCTCGATCTCGACTCCCTTGGGGGGCTCGAACACACAGAGATGCGAGAACCCGAGCTTGAGCTGCAGGTTCTTCCCCTTGAGTTCTGCGCTGTAACCGACGCCGATGATGTCCAGGTTCTTGAGGAACCCGTCGGACACACCGGTGACCGTGTTCGCCACAAGCGCCCGCATCGTGCCGTGAAGAGAACGCGTTTCCTTGGTCTCGGAGCTGCGCTCCACCCTCACGACGTTCTCGTCGACGCGCGCGGTTATGTCACCGGTCATCTCGGTCGCGAGCTCACCCTTGGGTCCCTTCACCTTGACGATCCTGCCGTCGACGGTGACGGTCACGCCCTTGGGAATCTCAATTGGTGCCTTCCCTACTCTCGACATCCAACGTCTCCTTGCTCTCCGAGGCGCCCGACACACGGGACACCCCAGGGCGCCCTACCAGATGTGGCAGACCACCTCGCCACCGACTTTCTCCCTCCGTGACTCCTTGCTCGTGAGCACGCCCCTCGGAGTGGAGAGGATTGCCGTCCCATAGTTGCTACGGACGCGGGGTATATCATTGGCGCCGACGTAACGCCGGAGTCCCGGCTTCGAGATGCGCTTGATCCCGCGTATGACGCTGTCACCGTCCTTGGTGTACTTCAGGTGGACCCTGAGGACTCCCTGCTTGTTGTCCTCCACCACCTTGAAGTCTCTGATGAACTTCTCGCGAAGAAGCGCCCCGGCGATCGCCTTCTTGAACCCCGAAGAAGGTATGTCGACGCTCCTCTTCTTTGCCCGACAGCCGTTCCTGATCCTCGTCAGCATGTCGGCGATAGGATCTGTCATCATGGTTGTTCTCTCCTCGCGCGCCTCGGCCGAACCTGCTCTCTGAAAGCTGGTCAGGGCTTCGACGGTATGACGGGTCGCTCGAGCCTAAGCTCTACCAGCTGGCCTTGACGACCCCGGGGATCTCCCCGTTCAGAGCCAGCTCGCGGAAGCAGATGCGGCAGAGCCCGAAGTCACGCAGATAGCCGCGCGCGCGACCACAGCGGTGACAGCGGTTGTACTCCCGCACCTTGAACTTCTGCTTCCTGGCTTGCTTCTCGACTAGTGCCTTCTTCGCCAAACCTGTTCCCCCAGACAGCGATCGAGCTAGTGCCTGAACGGCAAACCCATGAGCTTGAGGAGCTCGAACGCCTCTTCGTCGGTCCTGGCCGACGTAACGATGGTAATGTCCATCCCCTTCATCATCTCTACCTCGTCGTAGTTGATCTCCGGAAAAACCACGTGCTCTTCGAGACCGAACGTGTAGTTCCCTCTTCCGTCGAAGGAATTCGTCGGAAGCCCTCGGAAGTCTCGAATCCGGGGAGTCGCTATGGTGACGAGTCTGTCGAAGAACTCGTACATCATCTTGCCCCTCAAAGTGACCTTGCACCCGAGCGGCTGGCCGGCGCGGAGCTTGAAGTTCGCGATCGACTTCCTGGCCCGCGTCAGCTTGGGCTTCTGACCCGTGATGGCCGCCAGTTCCTTCATGGCACCCTCGATGATCTTGATGTCGTCCTTACCCTCGGCGAGACCGATATTGACGACGATCTTGGCCATCTTCGGGACCATCATCCTGTTGGCGTATCCGAAGCGCTTCGTCAGCCCCGGGATCGCCTCGCTGTCGTACTTCTCTCTGAACCGTGTCATTCTTTCTAGACTCCACTGTCGCTGTCCGAGACGGACGGTGCGTCCTCCACCCCCATCGACACCACCTACCGTCGCTCGATCATCTCCCCGCACTGCGTGCAGATCCGGGTCTTCGTCGAGTCCACAAGAATCTTCGTGCGAACCCTGACGCCTTTGTTGCACTTCGTGCAGACCAACATGACGTTTGAGACGTCCATGGGCGCTTCCTTCTCAATGATCCCGCCCTGGTCTCCCTGCGAACGAGGCTTCGTGTGTCTGTGGATGAAGTTCGCTCCTTCCACGACCACTCGCCCGGCCTTCGGCAGCACCTTGAGCACCTTCCCGCGCTTGCCCCGGTCGTTGCCGGCTACTACTTCTACAATGTCGTTCTTCGCTATCTTCATCTGTTGTTCCTCGATCAGAGAGGGCCGGCCGGCCGATGCCGCGCAAACCGCACCCTCGAGTGTCGCTCTCTACAGAACTTCAGGAGCGAGAGCGACGATCTTCATGAACTTCTTCTCCCTGAGCTCGCGAGCGACCGGACCGAAAATCCTGGTCCCGATCGGCTCGTTCTGCGGGTTGATCAGCACGGCCGCGTTGTCATCGAAACGGATGTACGTTCCGTCCTTCCGCCCAATCTCCTTGCGCGTCCGCACGATGACCGCCCGCACGACCTGCTTCTTCTTCACGGTGCCGCCCGGTATCGCGGAGCGGACACTGGCGATAACGATGTCGCCCACCCTGGCGTATCTCCTCCGGGAACCACCGAGCACCTTGAAGCACCGTACTTCCTTGGCCCCGGAGTTATCCGCCACTTTGAGTTTCGTGTACTCCTGGATCATTGCCTGCCTCTTCCCCCGCTGCGCAGCCTCGAAGGCTTACTGGGTCACCTTCTTCGTGACCTCGACAAGCCGCCAGCGCTTGTCCTTCGAGATCGGACGCGTCTCCATGATCTTCACAACGTCGCCTGTCTGGCACTCGTTGTTCTCATCGTGTACCTTGAACTTGCTCGTCTTCTTTACGAAGCGACCATAAAGAGGATGACGAACAAGTCTGGTGACCGCGACGACCACGGTCTTGTCCATCTTGTCGCTCACAACCTCGCCGACTCGTGTCTTCCGCCGGCTACGTCCTTCAGCCTGTGCCATTCGATCCTACCCCGGTCTTGACGCGTCTCCGCGCCCGCCCGCGTCCCGCGGGAATCCCTGAAGCTACTGTTCGCCGCCCGGCGAGGGAGACGTCCCCACACCGGCTCCTTCATCAAGGAGCGTCTTCAATCTGGCGACGTCCTTTCGAATCCCTCGAATCCTCAACGGATTGCTCAGCTGCCCGGTCTTGTGCTGGAACTTGAGGTTGAACAACTCCTCCTGCGCCTCGCGCAGTCGCTGCTCCAGCTCGCTCCGGGTCAGTGTCCTCAACTCCTTGGCCTTCACTATCTACTCTCCTTCGGATGCTACATGTCCCTGGTCGTGAACTTCGTCCGGATCGGGAGCTTGTGACTTGCCAGAGAGAGACACTCGCGCGCGATCTCCTCGCTCACACCCTCGAGCTCACAGATGATCCGTCCCGGCTTCACAACCGCGACCCAATGGTCCAGCGCGCCCTTGCCCTTCCCCATCCTCGTCTCGGCGGGCTTCTTGGTGATCGGCTTGTCAGGAAAGACCCTGAACCAGACCTTGCCGCGCCGCTGCATGTGCCTTGTGATGGCGATACGCGCCGCCTCGATCTGGCGCGCTGTCAGCCACCCGGGCTCGAGCGCGCGAAGGCCGTACTCGCCGAAATCGAGCTCCGTGGCGCCCTTCGACTTGCCCCTCATGCGGCCCTTGTGCTGCTTTCTGTGCTTGGTTCTCTTCGGCTCTAGCATTGGCTATCAGCTTCCTTCGTTGGTGCCGCTCTTCTTGACGGCCGGCTTGCTCTCGCCGCTCTTCTTGACGGCCGGCTTGCTCTCGCCGCTCTTCTTGACGGCCGGCTTGCTCTCGCCGCTCTTCTTGACGGCCGGCTTGCT
>DAOWCM010000208.1 GCA_030639555.1 Candidatus Eiseniibacteriota bacterium
GACAGCGTATCGACCTCGTAGATGGGCGGGTCCCTCTTGAGGTCAGTGACGATGTGCATTGAGGCCACGCGCGTCTTGAGCGCCAAGATGGCCTCCCGACCTCCCACGGCCTCCACGTACCTCTTGAGGAGCGATTCGATGGAGGGAAGCTCGTCGAACTCCTCACCATCCGCGATGCCGGGGTTGGCCAGGGCGGCCGCCGGGAGAATCGCCAGCAGCGCCACCGCCAGAAACGTGAGAGCCCCGCGCCCACCGCTGATACCTGTCACATCGCTGGAACCCGTCACATCAATGCGCATTGTCGGCTTCCTTTCTCACCAGCCCGCCTGCTCGTGTGGTCATCACACACGAGTGACGCGCCAGCGCCGTCGATACTTCGCTCACGTGCCTCGTCCACATGGAAAGGGCGGCATCTGAGATCTCCGGCCCGAATGTGGTGTATACTCGTGCCCGTGACTATCAGACCTCTTTTCGCGCATCTCCCCTGCCGGCGCCGCCCTGGCGCCACCGCCGCGGTTGTCTGCCTGTCCCTCCTGCTCACCAGCTGCGGAGACGGGCCACGGTCCCTTCCCGCGTCCAGCGACCGCCTGCGCTACGAGCTCCCCATCGCTGTCCTCGCAGCGCACTACACCGGCAGCGTCCAGGTAGCCGACCTCGACGGCGACGGCGTGGATGAAGCGGTGAAGTACGACGCCAGCTTCGGGGGCGCGGCGTACCTGTCGGTCGCGCGAATCCAAGGGAATCAGTTCTACGGACTCATGACCAGGCACCTCCTGAGCAAGGGGGGCGTCTGTGGGTTCACGGAGATCACGGGTGATGATGCGCCGGAGCTCATCTGGTGGTGGCAGACAAGCCGCGAGCGGGTGCGTGTATTCGCGTCCAAGGTCGTCGTGGAGGGCGCGTCGGCGGAGCTCGTTGAGGTCTACTCGCTCGCACTGGACACTGAGGATCGTCTTCTCCCCGATGGGCAGTGGGGGGCGAGCATCGGGCTCCTGGGATCGTTCGACCGGAACGGAGATGGAAGAACGGACGCCCTGGCTCTATCCGCAAACGCGGGGATAACCAAGAGACCGAGGGAGGTGATGTTCTGGGATCTGGAGAGTGGACAGATCGAGTGGCGTCTTCCGACGGGAGCAACGCCCACTGGCGGCTCGGCCATCGTCGACGTCGACGGCGACGGTCATGCGGATCTGCTCCTGGGGCTTGGAGCTCCCGGCAATATTGTGGAAGCGGGCCCGTGGAACGATGGTCATTCCTACGTGATCGCCGTCAATGTTGAGGGCGACACTCTCTGGTCGCGGCAGCTCGGTGGATACTCCTCCGGAGTCGAACTCGCGGCAGATGACCTGGATGGGGATGGGACCATCGAGGTCGTGACGGCCCTCCACTACCACTCGGAGATAGATACCGTCCGCCCGGAGCTCGCCATCTGGAGGGGGTCCGACGGAACCCTGCTCGACACGCTGAGGATCGGGCACCCGACTAACTGCGTCCTCATCGAGCAATGCGCGGAGGGAAAGCGCATCTTCGCCGGCTCGTCCGACGGCACTCTCAGGCGTCTCAGCTGGGAAGAGGGTGTCCTGGAAGTCGAGAGAACGCTGAACTGCCGCGACGCCGTGGAATCCATGGCGTCGGTCATACTGCATCCGCTGTTCGACGAGTGGAGACTGGCAGTGGGCATGGGCAAGGGCACCGTAGCCGCGGTCGACGAGTGGCTGAATCCGCTCGCCATGGTCCACATCGGCGAGACCATAGACGGGAGCGGGAGTATCAGACCGACTAACGTCGAGACTCCTCACGGGACGGCGGGCGCGATTCTCGTCCGCACGTCCAACAAGACGCATCGCTACGTTCTCACCGCGAAACCTCTTCCGCTCTGGATGCGGCTTCTCGTGCCCCTGCTCAGCGTGGTCGCGGTCGCAGCCCTCGTCCCGGCGTCGAGAAGGGCGTCACTGGCCGCGCTCAGGCGGTGGCTGCTCCCGAAGGACACAAGGGACGATTCGATCGAGGGACTCCTGACCGCGCTCACAACGGCCGGGCACGGCAAGCTGGCCGCCACGTCCACGTTCCGTCGCCTGAGAAGACAGTCGGAGATGATCCGCGCAAACGAGGGAGACCTCCCGCCCGCGTTCCAGGAGAGGTTCAGGGATGCCCTGGGCAACTCCCGGGACATTGGCATCCCCGGCGTAGCGACGATCGCGCGGCTCTCGGAGCGAGTGGGCACCGCGCCTACTCACACGCGACACCTGTCTTCGGCGCTCGAGAGACTGCGCGCGCTTATCAATGATATCCCGGCGACGCTCCCCGATGAGCCCGCTGCCGCAGCGCTCGAATCCCGGCTCGATGAGATCCTCCCTGTTCTCGATGAGGCGCTCAGGGGAATCAAGTACGCGGCCGAGCTGGAGCGATCCTCATCTCTCGGCGTCGAGCTCGGCAGAGCGCTGAGGTCGAGAAGCTCAGAAATCGAGAGACTGGGCGTCGAGCTCGAGAGCCCGGACCCCGGTGCCCTCAGAAGCGCCCGCGTGCTGGGCACCCCCCAGGAGCTCTCGTTCGTCCTGGACAACCTCCTCGGAAACGCGATCAGGGCCATGACGGGCGAGGCGGTGCGCCGTCTGCGGATCTCCGTCGAGATGGGTTCGAGGTGGGTCGTCCTGAGAGTCGAGGACTCGGGCAAGGGGATTCCGGAGACGCAGCACGAGCGGGTGTTCGCGCGCGGAGTCAGCGACCGAACCGGGGGCGGGCACGGTCTTCCAGTGAGCAGGGAGATCCTCGGCAGGCGTGGCGGCACGATAGAACTCGTGAGGTCGTCGCCGGGTGAGGGCGCGGCGTTCGAGGTTCGGCTCTTGCTCTGCCAGAACGCGTAGCTGTCTCAGACGATCTCGAAGTGGACCATGAACTCGGTGCCCTCTCCTGTGGTGGAGCGGACGAGCACGATGTCTCCACCGCGCTTCTTGAGCAATTCCCTGCTCCGAGGCAGTCCGTGCCCTCCGCCGGCCCTGCTCGAGACACCGGCCTTGAACACATCCTCCTTGAGTCCCTCCGGGATGCCCACTCCTGTGTCGGACACCATCACCGAGACCCTGTCGCCGTCGCGGCACATCGACAGCTCGATGCGACGCTGCGCTGCGTTCCTGACCGCCTCTATCGCGTTCGACAGCAGGTTGTCCAGCACGAAGCACACCTCGAGCCGCGTGCCGAACACCCTCACGCCCTCGATACTCGTCACCGCGGGAGCCTGGAACTCGACACCTGCGCTCAGCATGTCTGACCTGTGGGCCTCCGTGACCCGACGGAGCTCCGCTACGAGTTCGGCCGAGACATACCGTCGGGCCGAGGCTTTGAGTTCCGCCAGGTGGTTCTCCACCGATTCGAGAAGGGGCTCGAGCCGCTCCGAGAATCCAGATCCACCGACGCCCGTGGGCACGCGCTCGGGGGCGCGTCTCAGCAGCTTGCGCGCGCGGTCGAGGTCCGCGTGGAGCCTGGCGACGGTGGACGGCGCCAGTCCCATCCTGCGCGCCATGAGGACGACGCCGTCTAAGCTCGTCACTCCAACCTCGAGCGCGTCCCGAACCGCGCCTCGCCACCGTTCCTGCAGCTCCGCAGGTGCGGGACCCTCGAGCCCGGAGCTCATCGCGGTCTGCTTGCGGAGTCTTCTCAGAGTGGAAGTCACGGCGAGCTTTCCGTGACCGGCCGTGGCCAGGCCGTCCAGTAGCTCGTCCGCCGCGTCGGCCCTGTCGGACGGCGGCATGAGCGCCCGGCGAAGAGACGCCAGGGAGGCGCGTCTAACCCCGGGAACGCAAGCCGCTCCGCACACCAGGCCGCCTAGCCCCAGCAGCACGATCGGCCACGGGTCCAGAGGTGTCCGCGTGAGCCCCAGACAGAAGAGCGCCTCTTCCGTCCGCGCGAGGATGCCCCGCCCTCCGACGGCGAACCTCATGTCGCGGCCGGTCTTCCCGGACCTGCCGGAGCCCTCCGAGTCGAACCGGGCAAGCGGGCGGAGATCCGCATCGAAGAGCGCGAAAACACCGTCGTGGGTGGCAACCAGGAGCGCCTTCGACTCCAGCGGGTCAGGAGACACGACCGACAGCGAGACGACCGCCGACCCGCAGTCCATCTCCCCGACCAGCTCCAGCTTGCCTCGGACGAACCGGAAGGATCGCAGTACGCCGTCGCCCACCGCCGCGAAGATCCTGCTGCCTCCGTCCGAGGGCAGGACGGCGACCGCGTTCACCGCGTAACCATTGTTCCAGCTCGCCAGCGGCTCCCCGTCACGCCCGCTCCAGACCGCGAGCGCATGGTAGTCCGATACCGTTTCCCGGCCGTACACCTGGCCCGTCA
>DAOWCM010000230.1 GCA_030639555.1 Candidatus Eiseniibacteriota bacterium
CTCCCAGATAGACCTTCCGCCCCAGAAACACCACCGAGGGCGGAGTCGCGCGACGACGACACCGCTCTTCCGTGCAACAGAAGCTGATCCGCCGCACGCGTGTGAACGGCCTCGTGAAACTGCGGGTTTCTGACCAGGGGTCGCCCGGATAGGCAGTCATCCCGCCGGCCGGGAGGCCGGCGGCCCAGTGGCCTCTGGGGTTGGGCGTGGCGTATTCTGAAGTGGAAGTGCCCCGGCGGCAGCCCCGCCGGGGCGAGTTGAGTGGTCGCGCCAGGAAGCGGCGCGAGTGGTCCGCTCGTCCAAGAGCATCCCACCCCTTCCGCGCGCTGTCCACTCCTTGCTGACGCTTGGGCAACGGGGGGCGGCACGTGAAACCACTCGTCCTGTACCTGCTTGTGTGCCGGGCATGTGACGTTCCTTTCGCCCTGTGCCGGTCTTGCTATCACGGACAGGTCTACTGCGGGGACGAGTGTCGGCATCGAGGCTGGCTGGAGAACCACCGCGTCGCGAACAAACGTGACCAGCAGAGCCCAGAAGGAAGACGGGACCACGCGGATAGGCAACGCGAGTACCTGGCGCGGAAGGCCGCGGCTGCTGCGTTAGCCCAGGCGGCCCAGGCTGTACCCGAGATCCGGCCCAGCGAGGGCGACACGGCCGTGGCTGGTCCTGTCGCTGCGCTGGCCAATGGCGCGAGTCCCGAAGCGAAGTCCGAGAAAGTGACGGATCACAGTAGACCTGTGGTGTCAGCGTTTCCTACCCTGCCTGAGTTGCGGTTGTACCCGCTGGGAGGAAGCGACGGGCCAGCGCAGGCACCTTGGGAAGGGGCTGTAAGGGCCCCCGAAGTGTCTTTTCCTCCCCGGCGGAGCTTTGGAGGGCTGGTCTGCATCCTTTGCGGGCGGTCTGGTCCCCTTCTCGACCGCAGGAGGGAGGGAAGACTTGATCGATCGAAAGTTCATCGTCCGCATCCGGCACCTGTTCTTCGCTGAGCACTGGAAGGTCGGGACGATCGCGACAGATCTGGGCCTGCACCACGAAACGGTGAAGCTGGCGCTTTACGGGGGGCCGCGTCCCGTTCCGCCTCCGCGCCTGAGCGCGCTCGACCCCTACATCGAGTTCATGCGGGAGACGTTGAAAAAGCACCCGCGCCTGACGGCAACGCGTCTTCACCGCATGCTGTACGAGCGCGGCTACACGGGCAGCGCACGCCAGGTGCGCCGCAGGGTGTCCACGATCCGTCCGCGACGCAGCGCGGAGGCCTTCCTGCGCCGTCGCACCTTTGCGGGCGAAGAGGGCCAGACCGACTGGGGCAGCTTCGGACGCATACGCATTGGACGCGCCACACGCCCGCTGTCTTGTTTCGTGAAGACGCTGACCTACTCGCGCAACTTCTACCTGGAGTTCTTCCTCGATCAGATTCAGGAGAGCTTCCTGCTCGGTCACGTGCACGCTTTCGACGACTTTGGGGGCGTGCCCAGGGTTGACCTGTACGACAACCTGCGCTCCGCCGTGCTCGAGCGATACGGACAGGCCGTTCACTTCCACCCGCGACTGCTCGAGCTCGCTGCCCACTACCACTTCGAACCACGCGCCTGCACCCCTGCCAGGGGCTCCGAGAAGGGTGCAGTGGAACGTACGATTCGCTACATCCGCGACTCGTTCTTCGCGGCCCGCACGATCACCAGTCTGGAGAGGCTCAACCAGGAGGCGCTCGACTGGCGCGATCAGGTCGCGCTCGAGCGCCGCTGGCCCGGCGGCGACCACAAGACGGTGGCCGAGGCCTTCGAGGAAGAAAAGCCCTTCCTGCTGCCGCTGCCCCAGAACCCCTTCGACACGGACCTGACGATCCCGATCCGGGCGCGCAAGACCATCTACATCCGCTTCGACGGCAACGACTACTCGATCCCGCCAAAGTTCGTCGAGCACCCCCTGTCCCTGGTGGTCTCACAGAAGGTCGTGCGCCTGCTCAACGGTAGCGAAGAGATCGCCCACCATCGCCGTAGCTACGACCGCCACCAGCGTGTGGAGGACTCTGACCACGTCGAGGCCCTGCTCGCCATCAAGCAAGGAGCACGCGGCTCGGTGGCTTCAGCCCGCTTGCTGGGAGCCGTCCCCGAGACTGAGGAGTTTCTAGAGGCCGCCTTCCGCAAAGGCGAGTCCGTCGCTCGCCACACCAACAAATTACTACTTCTGCTCGACGACTACGGACCCGGCGAACTACGAGCGGCCATGCAAGAGGCGCTGCAAAAAGACACGCCGCGCCTGGGCTCCTTGGGCTACATCCTGGCCAAGCGAAGACGACTCACCCACAAGCCAGCCGCTGTCACCATCGACCTGTCAGCCCGACCAGACCTGAACAGCCTCTACGTCAAGCCTCACGATTCGAAGACCTACGACCAACTCTCCAACCCTGACCAAGGAGCACAGAATGAAGACGATGATGACTGAACTCAAGCCGCGCCTGGCGCGCTTCCTGATCACAACCGCCGAGCATCTCGAGGACTTCCTCGCCCGCGTGACCAAGGCACGCCTGACCCCCGTGCAGATCCTCGAGGAAATCGTCCGCATGGAAGAGATCGACAAGGCCCGACGTAGCGTGGCCTCCCGCCTGCGGCGAGCACGCATCGGTCGCTTCAAGATCATCACCGAGTTCGACTGGAACTGGCCCAAGAAGATCGAGCGGGACCTCATCGAACGGGCTCTGGAGCTGGACTTCGTGCGTGAAGGCCGGAATCTCGTCCTGCTCGGTAGCAACGGCCTGGGCAAGACCATGATCGCGAAGAACGTCGCCTACCAGGCAGCGATGAACGGCCTCTCCGTCCTGTTCACCACCGCCGCAGAGATCATCGAGGACCTGCGCTCCTGCTCGCCAGAGGCCTTGCGCCGGCGCCTCGCTCGCTACACACGCCCGCAGCTACTCTGCATCGACGAAGTAGGCTACCTCTCCTACGACTCCTATGCCGCAGACCTGCTGTACAAGGTCGTCGACCGCCGTTACGAACAGCCAGGGAAGAACGATCCGTCGTCCCGCTCCATTCTCCTCACGACGAACCTCGCTTTCGGAGACTGGAACACAGTCTTCCCAAATGCCACATCCATTGCAACGCTGCTCGACAAGCTCACACATCACGCCGACGTCACCGTGCTCGAGGGCGACAGCTATCGTGTCCACGAATCAAAGCGTGACGCCGCCGCTCGACGCAAGAAAACAAAGAAGTGAGTGCCGAAGAGGCCACGCCGATCCAAACTAGCTCCGGATCGAGCAAGCCTGCCTCCGACCGCTCAGCCTGCCAAACCTACGTCAGAGCTGTCCTCGCCCTGTACGTCCAGACACCGGGCGTCCTCGGACGCGTACGTCGAGCAGACCGACAACTCGCTCACCGACTCTTCGAGCAACGGGTTCCGCTCCACGCCGTCGAGAAGGCCTTCATCGTCGGTGCAGCACGTCGCGCCCGAAACAACGCATTCTCAACGCCGCTGCCCCCGATCAGGAGTCTTCACTACTTCACCGCATTATTCCGCGAGATGCTCGAGCGACCGCTCGGATACCGAGACATTGACGAGCTACGTAGAGAACTCGGCATCGGTCCACCGCCTCTGTGAACGCCGAACCCTTCTCTGCTAGCTCGGCTGTGCACTGGACGCGGCGACCCCTGGTCAGAAACCCGCGGTTTCACATGTCCGGTAACATCCATGAGTCGTATGCGGTACAACGGCAGCTCCGGATCGATCGCCCGCACCACGCTGCGCACCGAGCCGCCCAGCCCGTGCACCGCGGAGACACCCTCGAGATAGGCCTTCATCCGGTCCGAGAGCGCGTCGTAGGCCGCGGCCATGTCGGCCCACATCGTGTCGCCCCCCCACTCCGGGCACTCCACCATGTAGAGCACCGAGCCCATCGGCGGCTTGGGGGAAATCGAGATGTCCGTGTGCCAGAGATCGGCACGGCCGCCCTTCTGGCCTTCGAGCACGACGATCTCCGGGTGCCCCTCCAGGGTCGGGAGGTACGCCGGATGGTCGGTGAAGACGGGACAC
>DAOWCM010000168.1 GCA_030639555.1 Candidatus Eiseniibacteriota bacterium
TCCGTAGCGGCCGTTCGCCCGGTGAATGGCGCTGTAGATGAGGCGCCTGTACCGCTCGATGAATTCCGACCAGGCGTCGGAATCCCCGGAGCACAGCCTGTCTATCATACGCTTGACTCGCGGATCAGTGCCATCTCGAGCCGTCAATCCGGTCCGCTTCCTTCCTGTCATCAGTCGCTCCCGTCGCCGGGTTTCTTCGCGGGAGAATGTCCGGAGGAACTCCCGCACAGGGTCAGCGTGGGGTCCCCGTACAACACGTAGTTGGCCCAGGTGATCGGGTGCCGCCCGAGGAGCGCGGTCCTCGCCGCCGTCACGGCGGCGCCGAGGCTCCCTCCGCCCAGAATCGCCCTGTAGAACGCGACGCTGAATGCGGCGCTGCCGACGTCGTGCAGCTCCGCGAGAGTACAGAGGTAGGCTGGAACTCCCGCCAGCATGAGGGCGCGCGCCGCGTCGGCGACGCTCTCACGCCGGGCCGACGGATTCGAGCTACACGCATTCGCGAAGACGAGCGTCGGCGCCCGGACTCCGTCCGAGAAGAGCTCAGCCGGGCTGACAGGGGTACCGTCGCCGAGCACCCACCCGCGCTCGACACCATCGGCGACGCCCGTGTGGCCGGCGAAGTGGAGGACGTCGAACCCTTCCGCCAGGAGCACACGCAGCTCGTCCGCCGACCGCGGCGACTTCCTCACGACTCGCAGGAGATCCGGTCTCGTCGCGCCGAGTTCGAGGAGGTCCGCGGCCTCACGCTCGGCGGCCGGGAGCTCCCGTCCGGACACGCCCGCCTCGAGGTTGGCAAGAAGGAGCATCCGCCGCCGGCCGCCGAGCCTCGAGGGGCCGGGTCTCACTCCCGCGGTGTCCCGCAGCTGGCGCGTCACGGAGAAGAGCTGCCAGAGGAACTCGCCGCCTGTGCGGGCGACCATAAGCTCCCAGGGGATCCCCGAGAGCTCGGCCTGAACACCAAGTTGCAGGTGGTCACCCGGCAGGTCGACCAGAGCGTCGGCGACCTCGCTCGACCCGCCCAGGAGAGTGCTTCCGATCGCCAGACCGAGAGCGTAGAGCTCCCGCTGTGCGTCGTCTATCTGTGCGCGGCTGAAGCCCCCGCTCTCGTTTGCCCCGGCGAACGATGCGCTCTTCTGCGCGAGCGCATGGAAGGCCTCGACGACGCGTTCCTCCTCGAGTGGATTCCGCTCGAGCACCGAGTCCCTCGCCACGGCGTCCCGCGAGCCCGCGACCACCACAGAGATCATTCCCGGCGGCTCGGCCCTGAACTGCACCGCTGGCGCCACCGCCGCCGGCACCGCCAGCGGAACGGAGCGCTTTCGTGCCACAAGGAAAAGGAACGCGGCGAGTCCGAGCAGGAGCACGGCCCACGCCGGGTGCAGGAATGCCTCGGCGCCACGGGCGAGGGCCCCATAGACCGCCACCCTCACGCTCCCGTAGTCGAGGGACCTGAGGACGACCCAGAGAACCATCAGTGCCAGGGAAGCCCACGCAAGGACCAGGGCCGGGAAACGCCTCTTCCCCGGTGCGCGTTGGGAGGGCGAACCCGGGTGAGTCCAGCGAACGGACGCTCCGAATCGCTCGCCGCACGCGCGGCACCGGAACGAGCGTTCCACCGTCCCTTCTGCCCTGCTCCAGCTCTCGCCCTCGACGTCAAGGCGCCCACCGCACTTCGGGCATCGTTCCCGCTTCACGCACTCCCTCCGGAGCGTACGCACGCGCCCACACGCTCTTCCCTCAGGGAAGCGCGTGTGGCGCATGCTGGATTAGCAGGTCGAACGCGGCCCGTCCTACACGCTTGGGAGCAGCACGAGCGAATCAGCGAACTCGCTACCGTACCCCTCGCAGGTGAAGAGCAGCACTTGCCTCTTAGCTGAGATCTCGTCGAGCAGCTCCAGAGTGGCGGAGCGCCTCTCGGGATCCCAGTGGACGAGCGCATCGTCGAGTATAAGCGGTGAGCCGTCTCCGGGGGAAAGGAATTCCAGAAGCGCGTATCTGACCGCAAAGTAGAGCTGGTCCCGTGTCCCCTTGCTCAGATCCGACGTCTCCAGACTGGGCGGCGCCGAAGGAGTCCCCGAGGGTGTAGTAACCGTCAGGTTGAGGTCGTCGGCCATCATCACCCGCGCGTACCGTCCCAGCGTGGACCGCGAGAGCACGCGGCCGACGATAGGCTCGAGCACCGTTGCGGCTTCTTCGTTAGCGCTCGCCATCGCCTTCGTCAGTGAGTCTCTGGTCAATGTCAGTATTCTTATGTTCCGCTCGAGTCCGGCGATCTCGCCTGTGACCCGCTCGATCTCCGCCTCGATGTCCGGCAGCGTCTCGTCAATCTCCATGCTCTCGAGTTGAGCTTCGCGACGCTTGATGCCCTCTCTCAGTTCCTCCACACGTGCCCCGAGTTCCTCGCGCTCGCCGCGCAGCTTCGACACGTCGACTGCGGTCACGACAGTGCCGCTCGAAGCCGCATCTCTCGCGCCCCCCTCCATCTCCAGAATGCGGCTCTCGAGCGCGGCAGTTTCTGTCTGGAGCTCCCTTTCCACAGTCTCGGGATCTTCCCCCTCGCATACTTCGTAGAGGGTCGCGTTCCAGACGTCCGCGTTGCGCCTCACCTCGTCCTGCTTGGCCGCGTATTCCTCGAGTCCTCCGTAGGTGCGTATACCCAGCTTCAGAAGAGACGCGCTCAGCACAGTCTCGCGCTTCTTCCTCTCCTGGACAACACTCCTGATCTCCTCCGCGGCGCTCCAGACACGTGCGGCCTTGCGCAGCAGGAAAAGCGCCCACCCGCCCAGTCCAGCGCCGACCGCGACCATGCCCCACTTGACAGCGGCCGCCACGTCCACCAGGAAAGGAACGACTGCAAGGACAACCGCCGCGACCCCGACTGCCACCACCCCGACCCCGGGTCGCAGGTCCACCGGGCTCTTGACTCCTGGGACGAGCCCCTTGAGCGTTTCAACCCTGTCGTCCAGCGCATCGAGCGCCGCCTTGGCGGCAATCGCTTCCTTCTCCTGCTCACGTGAACCCTGAACCATTGCGTCCCAGGCGTCGGCGACATCCCCACGGAGCTTCCGGATGCGGCCGATCTTGGCCGCGCGCTCGTCGAACTCGGCCTGCAACCGCTTCAGTTCCTCATGCTGACCTCGCCTGGTCTCTTCGTTCAGGAAGGTTTCGTCGAGGCTTCCCAGTTCTTGCGAGGCAACGATGAGCTCCTCGCGCTCCCGCGCCAGCTCGCTCCTGGCGCGCTGCGTGTCGTCCCACCGTTTGCGAATGACCGCCGCTCTCGGCAGGAGTTCGTCTCGCCGGTCGCGCAGTCGCCTCAGCGGACCGGGGTGCTTGGCCGACTTGTCCAGCCCGACCTTCAGCCGGTCGATCCTGCCGCAGATCGTATCGATGACCCGTGTCGCGTCGACCCTTCCGCTCGAGCTCGTCATCTTCCGCTCGATGAGCGGGACAAGGGCGCCGCGCCGCGCCTGCCCGCCAAGTCCCTCGAGCGACGCAAGGTCGTCCTGATACACCGAGGCTATCGACTCGAAGGCCTCGCGCGTCTCGAATCCGACGACGCCCGCGATGATGCGATCTATCTCACTGCGGTCCGTAATGACGTCGCCCTCGGTGCAGCGTGCGAGTTCCGCCGTGCCGGCCCCGAAGTCCTTCGTCAGTGTGTAGCTGCTGTCTCCCTGCTCGAAGTCCAGCTCCAGCTTCATCCCACCACTTCCACCCCACTTCTCGAGAGATCTCAACGACGACGCCCTCGAAGCCGGGTCCGCAAAGAGCACGATCGACAGAGCCTCGGCGACGCTGCTCTTGCCGGCCTCGTTCGGGCCGACGATCAGGTTGAGCCCCGGCTCCAGCACGACCTCATGGTCGGCGAAGCGCTTGAAGTTGACCAGTCTCAGGCGTCGAATTCTCATCCTATGGCGTCCTTTCCCTGAAGGAGCGCCACGCCAAGCTGGAGGGCGTCCTCGATCTCCTGACGTTCCTCCTCACTTCCGGCCTCCTCGAGCCTCGATCGCATGTGTCTCGCGAATCGCCCGACCACCATACGCTCGGGCAGCTGGACGAAGTCCTCGTCGCTCACCCTCACGTGGTAGTCCCTGACGGGAGGACAAACAAAGAAGTACTCGGCCGCGAGTTCCTCCACAAGGTCCCAGTCGTCGATCCCGGCCTCGGCCGACGTCAGCCCGGTCAGCACCAGCCGGAGAACCGCGTTGGGATTCGAGTGTGCCTGCTGCCTGACCTGCTCGGCTATCGAGAACGAGTCCGACGCGTCAGTCAACTCGACTCTGGCCTCCATGACGCTCCTGGCCCCGACGCGCACCTTCGACACGATCGTCCCGCTTGCTCTCAACTCGACTCGCGCGACGTGGCCCTGACCTCCACCGTCCATTACCACGAGTTCAGGTGACCCGGGATAGACGGCCGGCATGCCGACACCCTCGATCTCATGCCACGACCGCAGGTGTCCAAGCGCGTAGTAGGACCAGCCCTCACCCGGGAGATCGGACGCCGCGACGGGCTGTCCGTCTTCGACATCACTCTCCTCGGCCGCGGCGTGCAGGACCACTACGTTGAAGGCGAACGCCGGGTCTGGGTCCGGGTCGCCAGCGCTGTCATCCGGTCGCTGGCTCCCCAGGGGACAGCCGTGGATCTTGAGCCCGGCGTGCTCGACCGCCACCGAATTGCGACCCTCGAGGCCGAGCACCGATACTCGCTCGAGCCTGCCGAACTCGTCCCGGTAGCTCGTGTAGACGGATTCGATGCCGAGCGAGTCATGGGAGCCCGGAAGCAGGACGACGCTCGCACTCGATTCGCTCGTCAACCGCGCGAATTCCCTCAGTACGAAGCGCACCGTTGCGGCCGACGGGTTGTTGGAATGGAAGAGATCGCCGGCGACCACGAGGGCGTCCGCGTGTTGGTCGATGGCCAGGTCAACGATCTTGCTCAGCGTTCGCCTGAGTTCCTCCCTCTGCTCCGCCGCCCGCGGGCCAAGCCAGCCGAGGGGAGCGCCGAGGTGAACATCGGACGTGTGTATGATGATGGGCACGAAACCTCCAGCGATGGAGCCACAAGCTCTTCTTAAGAA
>DAOWCM010000005.1 GCA_030639555.1 Candidatus Eiseniibacteriota bacterium
CGGCGGGCCGCGCTGCCGCCCGCGGCCACATCCGCGCCGCCGCCCGCGGCCACATCCGCGCCGCCCGAGCGTGAAACTGAGAGGGCCAGCCGTGGCTGGCCCCTAGGCGTCCGACGCATGTGCATCTTCAATGACCTCGTAAAGGGTGCGCGCCTTCTCCCTGCTCACATTGCCCCTGGGGAGCGCGAGCACCCTCACCCGGAGAGTCCGGTCCCGAAGACTGACGGTGAGCTCGTCGCCCACCTTGATCACCGTTCCAGCCTTGGCCTTCCTGCCGAGTATCGAGACGCGGCCGGCATCACAGGCCCACTTTGCCACGCTGCGTTGCTTGATTAGCCTGGACAGCTTCAGGAACTGGTCGAGTCTCATTCCTCCGGTACCATAGCGGTCCGGATGTCGATGAATATCTCCTGGGAGAGCCGATCGATCAGCTCTCCATACGCCTTCTCGGCCTTGCGCGCGAAGAGGTAGTCCTTGAGGTTCTCGCGCACCTCGTCCAGCGTCGCGATCCGGGCCTCCTGGTGCTCCAGAAGCTTGAGCACGTAGAAGCCGGCCTCTCCGACGGTGACGTCAGACACCTCGCCCGGAGAGAGCTCTGTTACGACATCCTTGAAGGACGGAGCGAGGTTCTCGTGCGTGAACCACCCGAGAACACCGCCCTCCTCGCGGGTTGCCGGGTCATCGGAACGCAACCTGGCAAGCTCGGCGAAGTCCTCTCCGTCGAGCACACGCTGCCTCAGGCTCTCCGCAGTGGCCCTGGCCCTGACCTCGTCCTCCGCGCCCGGTGCGACTCTCGCCAGAATGTGGCGCGCGTGCACGCTCGTGTCGCTCTTACCAAGGACCTCCACGATATGGAAACCGAACCGTGTGGAGATTATCCCGCTCACCTCGCCCTCTTCCATCGCAAACACGGCATCGTCGAACTCTGGCACCATGACGCCCCGGCCAAACGTCCCCAGGTCGCCTCCTGCCGCGGCACTGCCGTCGTCGGAGTATTCCCGTGCCACTTCATCGAACGGCTCACCGGCCGCGAGTCGCTCTGACACCTCCGTCATGCGATCGATGGCAGCCTGTTTGGCATCCTCGGTGATCTTCGGCATCAGCATTATTCCCGCAACGAGGAATGCCTCCGGGGTCTGCCCGACCTCCTCGGTGTGCTCGGCGTAGTATTTCTCGACCTCGCCCCAGGTGACATCTATGCTCCCGTGCACCTTGCTGCGCACGACTTTCTCGGCCAGAAGCCGCCTTTCGATCTCGTCTGCGTAGAGATTTCTGAGCTCGGGCAGCGTCAACCCTTCCTCCGCCAGGGCGGCGTCGAGGGCCTCCTCCGAGCCGTGCCGCTCCACGAGTTCGGCAACGCGGGCTTCCATTTCTTCCTCGAGCTCACGCGCGTCGAGCCGCAGCGTGTCCCTGTGTGCCATGGCCACGAGCAGCATCTCGTTGACCATCTCGCGCACTATCCCTGATCTGACGCGCGCGATGTCGTCCGGGGACAGCTCCGACGTCGCCGAGCGCATCTGGTAGATGTAGAACTCCTCGTCGACCTCGCTCTCGAGGATGATCTCGTCTCCCACAACAGCGGCTATGCCGTCAACAAGTTGTCTCGTCGTCCCCCTTTCCGGCGGCGACGTTTCGTCCTGTGCGAACACCGGGGAGACGAACGCGGCGAGCAGGAGCGTCACCACAACGGCGGCCAGAGCATCTGCATTCCTTGTCAAAGCCATCTCTCGTCTCCGTCTCTTTTCCTAGGGGATTACGACGCCGGTCGTCTCGCTCGGTGCCTCTTCGTGGGTGCCACTACCGCTTCTTATTCGTGCGCGCGCCTCTTCGCGGAGAAGCGTCGTATCGATAATCACGGTCGCGCGCGCTTCCAGCTCGACGAGCCAGTCGTCGAACGCCGCGCGCCGCCTCTGTGAGGTGAGGAAACTCATCACCGCGGCCTCCTTCGAGTCGAACGACGGCTGACCCGCTCCGGGGTGACGGTCGAGCACCTTGATGATGTGGTACCCGTAGCTGCTCGCTATGACGTCTCCCACCTCTCCGACCTTCAGCTCGAACGTTGCCTCCTCAAGCTCGTGGACCATCTCGCCGCGGCTCATGTAGCCGAGGTCTCCGCCCTGTGCCGCCGTCTGGTCTATCGACACACTGGATGCGACGTTCTCGAAGGGGGTGCCGGCGCGGATCTCCGCGAGCACACGTTCGGCCTCCGGTCTGCTGCGTACGAGAATGTGCGCCAGGCGCACCTGGATCGAGTAGGTGGACCTGTGCTCCTGGAAGTACTCCCTCGCCTCTTCCTCGGTCACCTCCGGAATGTCCTCCACGAAGTCGCGGATACACTCCTCCGCGACCAGCTCGCGCTCAATCTTCTTGAGTCTGCGATGCAGGGCCGCATCGTCACCAAAACCACGACGGAGCCCCTCTCTGTAGAAGAGCTCCGTCTTGGCCCACGTCTTCAGCGCCTCTTCCTGGTCGTCGAGGCTCATTACCGCGAGCAGCTGCTCGGGGACCGACGCATAGAACTCGTCGGCGGTCAGGACCGAGTTGTCGACCCTGGCTATTGCCTCGGACGTGTCATCATGGCCACAGCCGGCCGCAACGCCCGCGGCGACACACAGCACTGCGAAGAGAGCGCCTCGTCTCACCTGACACCTCGACCCATGAATCCCTGGGGCGGACCATCGAGCCCCGGGGGCAGCCAGTCTCGGGGACCCGCCTAGTTCATCTTGATGGTAATCGACTCACCGCCCGTCTCGCCGCTCGTCTTCTCCTTCAGGACTTCCGCCGGGTCCTTGACGTACTGGAAGTTCTCCTCGACAAACTCGACGGTAACGGTGTTGCGCGCGTCTTCGAGCAGCGCGGTCAGAAGAGCTTCTCTCTGTGTGTTGATGACCGACTGCCTCACCACGCCCCCAACCTCGTCGAATGTCATCTGACGTTCCGGGTACTGCGCGAGCGCTTTCACGAGCGCGTACCCACCGGGTGCGCGCACCGGCCCGCCGATCTCACCTATTTCGAGGTCAAACACCACTCCCTGCAGATAGTCGAGCCGCCTTTCACCCTGACGATACATCGGTATCATTCCGTCCTTCGCCTTGCTCCACGTGTCTGTGGAAAGCGTCCTCACCATGTCGGTGAACGTCGCCTCTCCCGACCGCACGCGCTGAAGGATGCGGTTGGCCTGCGCCTCGGTCGACACGATCAGCTGTTGGACGTCCACGCCCGCGGGCTCTACGAAGCTCTCGAGATTAGACCTGTAGTAGTCCCGAATCTCCTGGCCTGTCGGTTCGTCGACCTTCTTCACGACCTCCTGATCGTACGTGATGTCGATGATGAACTCCTCGGTCCGCTGCTCGAGATAGTCCTTCATCTCCTGGCTGCCGCGGTAGCCCCCCTCCTGAATCTTCGCCTCGATGCTCTCGCGCTGGATCGTGCGCTTCATGAAGGACTCAATGCGCACGCGGTCGCCGGTCTTGACTGTCTCTATGCCGGGCACTTCCCCGCACATCTGCGCGAAGTCCCCTAGGGTCACGACCCTCTCGTCACCGAATATGTTATAGGTGAGAAGCACCATCTCCGCCTCTTCGTCGGTGAACTCGGGGATGACCGGGATGCGGGCGCGTTCCATGTTCTCCTCGCTCGTCGCCGCCTCCGCCTGCGGGATGGCCTTGAGCGCGGCCTCGTCGATCTTCGTCCCACAAAGGTCAATGCCGTCATCCACGAAGACGGCGTTCGACGACTCATCCCACTCGGTGAAGAGGTAGTACTCGAGCATGTTTCTCTTGAAGTTGCGGGCCTCAGCGCTGACGCCCGTGAGGTGATTCCCCTCGAGGGGTTTCAGGTTCGGCGGGTCCTTCCGGGACAGGAGCTTGTAGATGTAGTAGGTGCCGCCGATCTTGTGGGGGGGCGTGATGGCGCCCGTTTCGAGGTAGCGCACTTCGACCCGCGTCAGTGGATGCAGGTCCGTCCAGACCGCCACCGACATGCGCCCCTCATCTTGCGCTGTCCCCGCCGTGGAAACCTCGGCGACCACGCGCCCGAAGTCTTCTCCGCCCTCGGTCACGCGGCGGTAGGCGTCGTTCGCCACGTCTTCGTCCGTCGTGCTGATCTCCTGAAGCTGGAACAGGTCGTCACGGACCGCGTAGTAGTCCTCGACTTCCTCCGGCGTGACCTGCGCCGGACCGACGATGAGTTTCTCCCTGAGTATTTCCTCGGCCTTGGAGTTCTCGAAGTGCTCGAGGGCGCCCGCAAGCCTGTCGTCATTCAGAATACCCAGTCTCATACCGTAGATGACGAGCAGCTCCTTGCGGACGACCTCGTCCATGAACTGCCGCTTCCCCTCGTCTCCGGGGACGTCCGGGACCATCTCGGCTGGGACTCTGTCCAGTCGCTCGTTGATGTAGCCAACGGAGACCTCGCGGGGCTCCACTACTCCCTCGTTGTCGGTCAGTCTGATGGCCGGCTTGTCCTCGACGGACGAGCAGCCTGCGGCCATGGCGGCCACTACGACAGCGAGAACGAAGAAGGCTGTGAATCTCCTCATCTCTGGTTCTCCTTTCGTGTCACCAGGGCCGCCGGACAGTGCCCGGCGCCCCTCTTCAGCACGAAAAACGCGCTATCTCAGAAAACGCGCTACCCCAGTAAAGGCGAAGAAGCCCGTGAACGGGCTCCGACGCGTAACGCTACAGACTACCAGAGTCTGCGAACTGCTTCAACACCTTTCTCCCCAGCCTCAGGGCCTCTCTCCTGCCTCCGGGCGACGCGAACTTCATCGTCAGTCCCGCTGCTGCATCGAATTCCAGTGGTGTCGCGCACGACTTGAGGGCGGCTCGCAGGCGACCGGGCTTGGGTTCGAAACCGGGCGCGAACTCCGCCTCCACGGTCCCGGCCGCCAGACCTATCCGCCTGACACCTACCTTTTCGCACACGACTCTCAGGGCCTGGACCTCCAGAAGCCCCCCGACCTCCGGCGGCAGCTTCCCGAACCTGTCGGAAAGCTCGCTCACCAACGCATCGACCGCATCGAGGTCACCAGCGTCCCGGATCCTCTTGTAGATGTCTATCTTCATGTCGTTGTCCGCGATGTAGGAATCTGGAATGTATGCGTCCACCTTGATATCGACAGACGCTTCGTGTTTCTCAGCGACCACCTCTCCCTTGAGCCGCTTCACGGCGCCCCTCAGGAGCTTCGCGTAGAGATTGAACCCCACCGCCAGCATGTGACCATGCTGCTGGGCGCCCAGGATGTTCCCGGCGCCCCTGATCTCGAGATCGCGCATCGCAAGCTTGTACCCGGACGAGAGGTCGGTGAACTCCTGGATGGCGGCGAGGCGGCGGCGGGCGACGGGTGTGATGCCGCGGTCGCGGGGTATCAGCAGGTAGGCGTACGCCCTGTGGTTGGAGCGGCCCACGCGCCCGCGCAGCTGGTAAAGCTGGGCAAGGCCGAAGCGGTCCGCCCGGTTGACGATGATCGTGTTGACATTCGGGATGTCCAGACCGGATTCGATGATCATGCTGCACACCAGGACGTCGATTTGACCCTCGAGGAATCTCATCATCACGGACTCGAGTTGACGCTCCGCCATCTGCCCGTGGCCGACGTCGATGATGAACCCGGGGAGGAGCCCCCTGAGGTAGGTCGCCATGCCCTCGATGGTCTCCACCCGGTTGTGCACGAAGTAGACCTGGCCGCCCCGGTCCATCTCGCGAAGGACGGCCTCCACGATCAGGTCTGCGTCGAACGCCGCGATCTCCGTCCGAACGGGCAGGCGGTCCCTCGGCGGCGTGTTGATGAGCGACATGTCCCGGGCGCCGACTAGCGACATGTGAAGCGTGCGCGGGATTGGGGTGGCTGTCATCGTGATGACATCCACCGATCCCCTCATCTTCTGGATGGTCTCCTTGTGCAGTACGCCGAACTGCTGCTCTTCGTCCGTGACCAGAAGCCCGAGGTCGTGGAACTTGACGTCCTTCTGCACGAGCCGGTGTGTGCCGATGATGATGTCCACCTTGCCGCTCGCGACGCGCTCGAGGACCTGTTTCTGCTCCTTGGCGGTCCGGAACCGCGACAGTACGTCGATCTCGACCGGATAGTCGGCGAGACGGTCCCTGAAGGTCGTGAGGTGCTGCTGTGCCAGGATCGTGGTGGGCACGAGCACGGCCACCTGCTTGCTGTCCATCACCGCCTTGAACGCCGCACGGATCGCGACCTCCGTCTTCCCGAACCCGACGTCGCCGCACACGAGCCTGTCCATTGGACGACTGGACTCCATGTCGCGCTTGATATCCTCGGTCGCCCTGAGCTGGTCCTCGGTCTCCTCGTAGATGAACGACGCCTCGAGCTCCTGCTGCCACACCACGTCCTCGCTGAACGCGTGTCCCGGCCGCGCTTTCCGCGACGCGTAGAGCTGGAGGAGCTCGCGCGCAAGTTCGGCCACCGCCTTCTTGGCCTTCGCTTTGGTCTTCGTCCACGCCGCACCGCCGAGCTTGTTGAGGCGAGGCTTCACGCCATCCTTCCCGACGTATTTCTGGAGGCGGTCGATCTCATCGGACGGAACGTAGAGCTTCCCGCCGTCCGAGTAGTCGACCACAACGCAGTCGACCAGCCTCCCGTCGGCCTCGAGGCGCGTCATGCCCACATACTGCCCGATGCCGTGATTGATGTGCACGACGTAGTCGCCCTGGACGAGCGTCTCGAAGCTCGATATGGGTGCTCCGCCGCGGAACTTGCGCCGTCTGCGCCTCCGGTACCTGTCGAAGATGTCGTGGTCCGTGTAGACAACGAGACCGGCGTCGGGCAGTGCGAAGCCCTTCTCGAGGCTTCCTATCTCGAGGGCGACGTCGGTTGTGGCCTCTCCGAGGAGCTCGGACAACCGCGTGGCCTGTCCCCTGTTGTCACACATGATGAGGACGCGGTTGTCCCGTGAGAGTTCCCCGAGGCGCTTCCTGAGAAGATCCAGATCGGAACCGAACGACTCCTGCAACCTGGTCTCGACGGTCCACCGCTTGTGGCCCTCGAGGCGGGCGGGGGCGACGAGCCCAGAGCTGACAATTGGTCTCTTGCCCACTCTCTCCATGAGCCTGTCGAACGGGACGAGGAGCGCTTCCGGCTCGCACAGCGGCACCTGCTCCCTCTTCTCGTGGTACAGGCTCGCCGCCTCCAGGGAAAGCTGCTCGGCTCGATTCCAGACCTCGTCCGACCGAACGACCACCACACCCGCCGCATCCGGCAGGTGGTCGATGAGCGTCTCCGTGTCTCTGTTGATAGTGGGAAGGTACTGCTCGACGCCGTCGAAGTAGAAGCGTGATTCCAGCCCGTTCAGGAGGTGGTCCTTGTCCTCCGAGTCGCCGGGGTACTCCTCGCGCAGACGCTGAACGATCTCGCCGGTGCCCTCGCCGCTCAGAACGACTTCGCGTCTCGGAAGCACGGACGCCTCGTCGAGCTTGCGAATGGAGCGCTGGGTGTAGACGTTGAACTGGCGAATCGACTCTATCCGCTCGCCGTCGAGCTCGAGTCTTAGTGGATCGTCGTATCCGAAGGGAAGAAGGTCGACAATGCCCCCGCGCACGCTGAAATCGCCCGAGTCTTCCACCATGCGCACGCGCTGGTAACCGAGGTCGACGAGCGATCGCGCGAACGCTTTCAGGTCAAGCATCGTTCCTACGGACAGCCTGTGCGTGACATCGGTCAGAAGACGTCGCGACAGGGTCGTCTGCATGATGGCCTTCGGCGTGGTGACGACGACGATGGGCTCCCCGGCCGCCAGGCGTGAGAGCGTCAGAAGTCTCGACTCCGTGATACTCGCGAGGGGGGAGCGCCGCTCGTAGGGAAGCGTCTCCCACTCACTGAAGAGCTGGACGCTGTCCTCGCCAAGGAACGTGCTGAGATCGTCACAGGCGTGCTCCGCGTCCGAGAACGTCGGGGCTATCACGACCCAGACGTGCGGAAGCTCACGCGCGAGCACCGCCGCGAGAAGCGACTTCGAGGAACCGAGCAGACCGCTCACCCAGAGCCTGCGCCGGCCACCCCTGATGCTCTCGACTATGTCGCGGAACGGCCCAGCAGCTCGTGCTATGTCAACGATTCTGCGTCCGGGCATACAGTTGTCCTCGTCTCTCACTGGCTGGCAGGTGGGCCCTTCCCCTGGGGCTCGGGCAGTCCGCTGCGCGGACTGACTCGCCCCGCGGGGCAGGCCCAACACGCTATCCGAACCGCGGCCGTGCCAGGTACATCTCTGCGGCCAGAAGCGCGAGCGCGACGTAGAGAAATGCGCGCCAGAGTTCGCGCCCGTGCCTCGCCTGGAGCACTTCCTCCTCGAGCCGCGCGCCGGGCTCTATGAACGTGCGTGGGAGCGGCGACAAGTACTCCTCGATCTCGCTCCGATCGGCGGGGGCAAGATCGGACTCGCGCGGGTCCACATTGACGGCCCCGAGCGCCACCGTTCGCCCGCCCGCGTGGAAGCGGTAGATTCCCGGTGCGCCGACGCGTTCGACGACCGCCGTAGAAGCGCCCGTCAGCCTGAGCTCAGTGGTCAGGGTGCGGCCGGAAGGCAGCTCCACCTCCACGCGTTCGGCCGGAGCGTCGCCCAGCCCGGCTACAAGGTCCTCCCCGACCATGGCGGCCGCGGGACGCGAACTTGTCCGTGACAGCCGCTCGACCAGACGGTGCATGAGCGGGACGATGAACCCGCTCCGCGGCAGGTCGCTCCAGGAGGGGTCGATACCCATCATGAGGGCAGCGACTTCCCCTCTCGGCAGGGCGAGGTCCAGCGCCGCGTCGTCCGCGACAGCACGGTTGACGACGAGCGCCGGCCCGATACCCGGCAGCTCCAGGACCTCCTCGACCCTCGCCGCGCGCACATCGAACGCGCGCCGCACCTCTATGTCGTCGATCAGACGCTCGCCGAACACGAGCCCCTCGAGCAGGGGGTGCCCCTGCAGGGCGGGCGCGAGCCGCACACCCTCGGGCCGCTCAATGGGCGCCCTGATCTCGATCCCGGTGAGCCTTGGGAGCAGTCCGGCGTTCCAGAAGCGAACGTCGGTTCGATTCCCTAATACGATGAAGACGCCCCCGCCGTCGTCGACGTGCCGCATCAGCCACCGCTCGGCGTCATCGTCCAGCCTTCCTACGTCTGCAAGGATGACCACCGGGAACCTGTCGTCGGCCTGGCGCGACAGCGCGTTCAGCGGGACCATGGAGACCGAAAACCTCTTGCTCTCGGTCGTCGGGTCGAGCGCCCGCTCGATGTAGTCGGCGTCATCGAGCCCTTGAGCGAGGTCGGGCCGAACCACCAGAATCTCCGTAAGACGCGCTGCCGGGATCACAAAGTAATGCCTGTTGTCGGCCGTGAATGCATCAGGCGGGAGCTCGATCCAACCCTCGTGCCATTCGGTCTCGTCCACCGTAACCGCGAAACGCGCGACCGCGGACCCTCCGCGCTCGACGTCGATGCCCGCCTGTCCGGCCTGCTCTCCGTCAACGAAGAGCCTCACCAGAACCTCGCGGCTCCGCCCGGCGTGGCTGGACACGCGCACGCTGACGGAGTACAGGCCCGTCGTGCCGCCGTACTTCCGCTCGACGACGGCGGAGCTGAGTCCGAGATTCGCCGTGGGGCCGTCGAAGAGCAACAGATAGGCGCGCGGGCCATCCTCGCCTCCCCGGGCCCCCGCCTCGCCATCCGAAGCTCCGGTTGCCTCAGAGGAGCTCCCGGCAGCCGGTCGCGCCCAGCCGGTGCGCTGCAGGTCACCGAGCACGTAGAGTTCGCGGTTGAGATTTCTGGATGCGTCGAGCAGGTCGAGCGAGAGGTCCACTGCCCCCGAGTAGTCTGTGGCGGCGTCCCCCGCCTCCATCGAGTTCAACGCCTCCAGCAGGACATCCGGACTGAATGTGCCTTCGCCGAGCACCGCGTGGGCGGGGTCGCTCGCGGCCACCAGGAACGCCTGGTCTCCGTCATCGAGAAGGCCCGCGATATCACGCGCGGCTGCCAGTGCTGCCGAGAGAAGGTCGCCGCCATCCCTGTCCCTCGTCATGCTTGCGCTGTTGTCGACAACGATAGCGACCGAGGTCCTCGCGTGCGCACCACCCCCACTCGCAAGTGTCCCTCTGAGGGTGGGACGGGCCAGCGCCAGTGCCGCGGCGAGTATGATGAGGCTCCTGACGATGAGCAGCAGGATCTGCCTGAGGCGCACACGCCTGATCCGTTTACGCTCGAGCTCTTTGAGGAACCGAAGCGAGCTGAAATCGACCGTCGCGACGCGCCGTCGGCTGATGAGATGGATCAGAAGCGGCAAGAGCGCCGCCAGTGAGGCGAAGAGGAACGCGCCGTTCAGGAAGGTGAAATTCAACCTGCTCTCCTTCGTGTCCGTGGCCCCGGACATGTCCTTCGGCCAGGGCACGTCCGCGGCCAAGGACTGATGGTTCGCGCGTGTGCTACGAGTGCTAGCCGAGCCTCTTGCGCTTCTCCAGATAGGAGAAGAGCGCGCGGTCGTACGGCGTCGACGTCAGCACGGGCACGTAGTCGATCCTGCTCTCCGCGCACTCGCGCTTCAGCATTGTCTTCCAGCGCTCCACTGCTTCCACGTAGTCGCCACGAATCGAGAACGGTTCCGTCGTCATGAGCTCACCCGTTTCCATGTCGCGGAATGTCGCATCGGCCTCGAAGCGGAACTCCGCCTCGGCAGGGTCCAGCACGTGGAAAACGATGACCTCGTGCTTCAGGTGACGGAAGTGCTTGAGTCCGGGAAGCACACGCTCGGGATCGTCGAGCAGATCGGACACGAGGATTACCAGCCCGCGCCGCTTCACGCGCCGCGCCAGCTCGTGAAGCACGATGCCGATGTCGGTCTCTGCAGAAGCCTCCGCCCGGTCGAGTGCCGTGAGCAGTGCATGCAGCTGTGTCGGGCTTGATCTCGGCGCGACGAACTCGCGTACGGCCTGATCGAATACCATGAGTCCGACGGAGTCCTGCTGCTTGAGCATGAGGTAGATGAGCGCGGCCGAGAGGAAGCGCGAGTAGTCGAGCTTCGAGATAGCTTCGGACCCGTACTTCATCGACCTGCTGGCGTCGAGGAGGATGTAGCCCCGGAGGTTGGTCTCTTCCTCGTACTCCTTGATGTATAACCGGTCGGTCTTCCCGTAGACCTTCCAGTCGATGTGTTTGAGCGGGTCGCCGGGCATGTACTGACGATGCTCCGCGAACTCGACGCTGAAGCCCTTGTACGGACTCCGGTGCATCCCAGTGACGAAACCTTCGACGACGAGGCGCGCGCGCAACTCCATCGTCGCGAGCTTCGACACGACAACGGGGTCGAGGAATCGTCTGTAGGACTCGTCGGGCATCGTCGGTCTCTCTTGTGTGCGCCGGGGCTCCGGCGCTGGACCGTCGGTCTCCCCCGCAGTGCGATTCAGCCCAGTCGAGGGCTGTTCGAGCACCGGGGGGAGGGCCGGCGGTCCAGCGTGCTAGTTCGTTTCCTTCACGAGGCGATCGACGATGTCCGACGCGGACACGCCGTCGGCCTCAGCATTGAAGTTCGTAACGATGCGATGCCGCAGGACGGGCTGCGCGACCGCCTTCACATCCTCGGTCTCGGGCGCGAACTTGCCTCTTAGGATCGCACGGGTCTTGGCACCGAGGACCAGATACTGCGACGCGCGCGGGCCGGCGCCCCAGCTGACCCAGTTCCGGATGTAGTCGGGTGAATCGTCAGTCGGGCGCGTGCTCCGGGCGAGGCGGATCGCGTAGGCCAGAACGTGGTCCGGCACGGGCACCCGGCGGACGAGCTTCTGGAGTCTGATGATGTCCTCGCCGGTAAGGACGATCTTGAGATCGGGAACGTAGGCGCTCGTGGTCGACTCGACGATCTCCCGCTCTTCCTCTTCGGTCGGATAGTCCACGTAGATGCTGAACATGAAGCGGTCGAGCTGCGCCTCCGGAAGCGGATACGTTCCTTCAAGCTCGATGGGATTCTGCGTGGCCAGCACGAAGAACGGCAGGTCGAGCGAGTAGGTATTGCCCCCGGATGTCACCTGCTTCTCCTGCATGGCTTGCAGCAGGGCGGCCTGGGTCTTGGGCGGCGTTCTGTTGATCTCGTCGGCGAGCACCACGTTCGCGAATACCGGGCCCTTGATGAACTTGAAGCTCCGGGCGTGGGTCGTCGGGTCCTCCTCGATGATGTCCGTCCCTGTGATGTCGGATGGCATGAGGTCGGGCGTGAACTGGATGCGCTTGAACCCAAGATCGATGACGCCCGCGAGCGTGCTTACCATCAGGGTCTTCGCGAGCCCCGGCACACCTATAAGCAGGCAGTGCCCGTCCGCCAGTATGGCCATCATGAGCTCGTCGATCACTTGGTCCTGCCCGACTATCGCCTTCCGCACCTCCCTGAAGATCGCGTCGCGTGCGCTTGCCAACGCTTCAATGGCCTCCAGGTCTCCCTTGCCCTTACGGGGCAGTGCACCTTCTGAGCTCATGGTCTTCCTCGTTTCCCGTGGGAGTCTGTCAAGGCTCCTGGTTTCATCGGAACACAAATGGGGTAGCGTGAATGCGCCTAGCCGCCGCGCCGGGCCGTGTGCACGCCCCCCGCGCCGCGGTTATGTCATCCAAGAATCCCGGACCACACGCATCTTAGGACACTTGTGGTCCGGGTCAGTCTAGCAGGATATGAAGGCTCTGTTCAAGGGCCGCTCGCGGGTGAGCACCGCACAAGCGGGACCTATCGATACATCGCCTTGATCTCTCCCCAGCTGCGGACCTCCACCGGCGTCGCGGGACAACCCACGTCCCACTTGCCCATCTGCCCACAGGGGCTGTTCACCGAGGAACACGGGGAGTTATCGTACAGCATGTAGGCCTCATCCAGGTCGCCCCCGCCGCAGAACAGCGGGTCCGCCGAGATGTTGCCGGCAACTCCGTAGAGCAACGCGATGCATCCCGTCCAGTCGCCGCCCGTGTTGCCGAACACATCAGTGCACGAGACGACTGCGTCGAGCGGCTCGACGCAAGTGACCGCCTCTCCCTGGCCGAAGGCAACAATCGAGTTGCCCAGGATCAGGTTGGATGCGCGGCAGTAGAGCGCGCTGCCGTAGTCAGCGCTGTTCTCCGCGAATGTTGCCTCCAACAGGGAAACGGCCGCCGCCTCTCTGACGTGAACGGCACCGCCACGGACGCCCACATTCCCGATGAACGCGGTGCTGCTGATAGACACCACGGCCTTGTACAGATGGACGGCACCGCCGCCGTGCGTCTCGTCGGTTCCCGTGGACACGTTCCCGAAGAAGATGCAGTCCGTCACCCAGGGATTGGCCTCATCCGCGTAGAGACCGCCTCCCGATATCGCCACACCGCCCTCGAAGAAGTTGCCGTTGAGCTGCGCCATCGAATTCTCGACGCAGTAGATCCCGGCGCCCGCATTCGCCCTGTTGGCGGTGAAGACGCTGTTCAGGATGCCAGGATGCGAATTGTCCCGGCAGTTGACGCCGCCGCCGCGCGCCGCGTAGTTGAATCCAAACTCGCAGTCGCTGATCGTCGGGGCGCTGCGCAGGAGGGCAACCCCGCCGCCACCGAAACCACTCAACGTGCCCAGAGCCTCATTCTGCAGGAAGCTGCAGAACGAGATCTCCGGAGACGAGTCCTCGCAGTAGATCCCTCCCCCGTTGCGCTCGGCGGAGTTCAGAATGAAGTCACACCCGGATACCGTCGGCGACGAATCGTCGTAACAGAACAGGCCCGCGCCGTGGTAACCGTAAGTGAAGTTCTCCTTGAACGTGCAGTCCGTCACCGTGGGATGCGCTCCGAACGCGCAGTAGAGACCCCCGCCGCTGCTCGCGCTGTTTTCGTCGAACCTACACCCGGAGATGACGGGAGACGACGCATTGCACTGCATCCCGCCCCCTCCATAGCCGAATCCGGATGTCGTCACGGTGTTCCCGGTGAACTCGCACGCGAGCACCGTGGGGTCGGCGTCGAGACAGTACATCCCGCCGCCGGCCTCCGCAGCGGAGTTCAGGTCGAACACACACCCGTCTATGATAGGAGATGCCGCCTCGCAGCAGAGTCCTCCACCCCGAGTCGCATACCCGTTCCGGATGGTGAAGCCGGAGACGACTGACGTGTTGTCCTCACCGGTGTGGAAGTAGAGACCCCGGTCCGCGCCCTCGCAGTCGATGACCGTCACCTCGGGCCCGCCATCCGCTACCAGCGCCAGGCTCTTCCCGCCGAAGTCCAGGGCTCGGTTCCCGGCGCCTGTGTACGTCCCGGGATGGACCAGAACGGTGTCGCCGTTCGCAGCAGCCGCTATGGCGTCAGCGATCTCGTCGAAGTCGCCGGGCACGTGGAGTGTCGCAGCCCACGCGGCCGACGCGGCGCACACAACGATCACCACCGTGGCGACGCACGAGTTCATTCGCGCTCGTTTCATTTGCACCTCCCTATCTATTCGCACCGTTGCAGAATCCTTACCGGTAGAGCGCCTTGACTGAGCCCCAGGTAGCGTCCTCGACCGGCACGACGGGGAAGCATTCCTCGTCACCCTCGAGCGCGTCCTTGCCCACTCCTCCGTGCATCCAGACGCAGTAGTAGTCGAGCTCCACGGGAGAAGGGCAGTCCATGGTCCAGCGCGGCCACTCGGGGTGGTCGAGGATCATGACGTCACCCGGCGTGTCCAGGTAGACAAGGCTGAGTTTCGCCACGTAGAGGAACCGCTCCGTGTGGCAGTCGCCCGACGTCAGTACGATGCCCTCGTCCCACGTGCCCATGGTGAGACAACCAGGGAGAAGGCACGTGAGCGCGGTGGTGGCTGACATCCCTGGCGTGATGTAACCCGCGAAGCAGATGCCCGCAAAGGCGTTAATGCCGTAGACGCAGACGTACGCATCGAACACCTCATAGAGGTCGGGGTCTATGCGGCTCTGCACGTCCGACCACGACGTCGCCGTTCCGGAGAAGTCTATGCACACCTGACAGTCCGGATTGTCACCGGCGACTGCTGAAATGGAGCAGGCCGCCACGACAATGATTACCAACGCCGTTCGCATAACACGGCCTCCTGTCTCGAGCTCCTCCGGCGAGCTAGTGGTACATCACCTTGACGGCGTCCCAAAGCGACGTCCTCGACGGGCGCGACCTTCCCCTCACGGCACCGTCCCTGCGTTAGCGCCCTCATGGCACACACACTTAACTTTGGATGATATCATACTTCACACGTCTTCGCAAGAAGAGGCGTGCCGCCTCTGCGCCTACGGCGGTCCGCGAATCGGACGCCGCAATGCGATGGGGGCGGGTGCTGGACCGAGCGTCTCGCGGATGACGGTGCTAGGGTATATAATCGGGAGTGCGGTCTGCGATTCCATCGACTCGAGGTGTCCTCATGGCACGGCATCCAATCCGAGGCATGCAGAGGGCAGTGTGCGCTTTACTGGTGACCGTGGCCCTGTCGTGTGCCGCGGCAGTTGCAGATGCGGCACCCTCCACGCCTGCGCGATCAAACCGACCACGCGACCCACTGGCGATGACGTTGGGCGCCGTCGAGGTACCGACGCGGCCTCACCCGGGTGGCGCTCCGGACCGGTCGCACCCGGAATCCGACCTGCTTCTCCGCTCCCCTCCCGACTCCCTCGTCGCCGCCCTGATGGACTCGACGAGCCTGACCAGAATAGTCGGCACCATCCAGCGCCTGCAGGATTTCGGAAGCCGCTACGTGGTCGTCGACTCCTGCTGGGCGGCCGGCTACTGGATCCGGGACAAGTTTCAGGAGTACGGCTACTCCGATGTTCGGCTCGACACCTTCCGGACGATGTCGTTCCAGGACAGCGTCGACGCCATGAACGTCATCGCCGTCAAGGAGGGGACGACGCGACCGTCCGAGTACGTTGTACTTGGAGGGCACTACGATTCTGTCAACGCGGAGAATTTCCACGACCCGTTCGCCCCTGCGCCCGGCGCCGAGGACAACGCCACCGCAGTGGCCGCGGTGCTCGAAGCGGCTCGCCTGCTTGAGGGTGTTCCCACAGACCGCAGCATCATGTTCGCCTGCTGGTCCGCAGAAGAGATGGGGCTGTGGGGCAGCCGGCACTTCGTCGCCGAGGCGGTCGACGAATCGCTCGATATCGTCGTCTATCTCAATATGGACTGCATCGGGTACCTCGAGCCGTCTCCCGATGAGGCCCCGGTAATCGTCTTCACCGACTCACTGTCACTCGCCATAGCCGGATACATGCAAACGTTGGCGCACACTCACACGCCGTATGAGCTTCAGACCTGCATCCGCCCCATTGGCGCGAGCGACCACACGAGCTTCTGGGAGGCCAGGTACAACGTCGTCGACACCGGCACGACCATCTCGTCACCCTACCGTCACACGACCGACGATATCATCGACAACATAGACGCCGATTTCGCGCGCGCGATCGCCGCCGTGAACGTCGCTGCGACGGCCGCCGTCGCCGGTGTTACCGGAGAAGACGCCAACCTGCCACCAGAGACCATGCGCATCGCCAATTGTGCCGCCTCAGTATCACCCGTCACCATGCGACCGACGTTCGAGTGGAACGGAGTGGATTTCGACGGGAGCATCGCGCGGTTCGAATACGCGGTCGAGTCGGACACCGACACGGCAGACGGCCCACGCCGGGACCGGCCGCCCGACTGGCAGCCACTACCCGCACACCAGACATCGCTGACACTAGACGATCTCAGCGCGGGCTCGCACATCCTGTACATCCGCGCGATCGACGACAGGGACGTCGCGGACCCATCACCCGTGGTTTATGAGTTCGTGACGGACGCGGCGCTCCGCCCGGCGCTCACGGTGGACCTCAACTTCCACCCCGGCACGCGGACGTTTCTTGGGGGTCGAGCGGGAGACCGCACACCGCCGGTCGCCGTGTATGAGGACGAGCGCCTCGTCTTCACGGTCACGTCGGACGCGTCGTCATACTGTGGTTCGGCCGACTCGATCGCGGTAGCGCTCGCCGACTCGACGGCGTGGTCGGACTGGCACCGGTCACCGTACGAGTTCGTGCTACGCCCGGGACCCGCAGACACGGTCGTGTTCATGAAGACCCGGGATGAGAACGGCGCGGTGACCACCGGCAGCGTTTCTTTGCGCACCGTTCCCGCACTGATGGACCGGCCCCTCCTGCGCGTGGACGACTGGTTCGTCGGTGACGTTCCGGAAGCTACACACGATGCGTTCTACAGCGACGTCCTCGAGGGTGAGAGCTGCGACGTCTGGGACCCGTTCGAGCACTTCGAGAACTATCTGCCTACGCTGCCACCCATGGAAGAACTGGGCCACTACCGAACCGTGCTCTGGACGCTCGACTGGCAGGGTGGGTTCCTCCGCCCCGTGCAGGCGGAGAGCGCCTATCACTGCCTTGAGGGATTCGTACGAGCCGGCGGGAACGTCATCCTGGAGGGGCAGTCCTCGCTGCCGACGATGGGTGGTGAGAACCACTATCTGTACGAGGCTACCTACGAGCCCGGTGACTTCATCTTCGACCACGTCGGGGTCGACAGCCTGAGGAACGCCGGAGTGAACGCGAACGAGTCGTACCCCGGGCAGTACGGCTATGCATTCCTGGGCGGGATCGCCACGGGGGCCGTGAGCTTCCCCGACGTTCCCGTCGACACGCTCGGGAAGTGGGCGGACGGCTACCAGGCGCACGGCGGCCTCCCGTACTGCGAGATAGTGCGGCCGCGCGCGGAAACGCGACGGCTCTACCTCTTCGATTCGCACATCAACCCGGAGCTGAGCGAGCGCCCCTGCGCCACGGTGCGGTACCCCGACGACGGGACCGGCACGTTCGCCTACTTCGGATTCCCTCTCTACTATCTGCAGACCGACCCGGCCACGGAGATGCTCGGGCTGCTTCTCCGCTCAATGGAGAGCTGGCAGCAACCCGCGGCTCTCTCCTATTTCTCGTGGAGAGCGGAGCCTGATTCCGTCACGCTGTCCTGGTACCTGACGCCGGCCGACGGGCCCATCGGGTGCGGTCTCGAGCGCACGACCGGCAGTGGATCCGGGGGATACCACACGCTGAGCGACAGCCTCGTGCGACCATGTGACAATGGACGATACCGGTTCGTGGATGATTCGGTTGAACAGTCAACGGCGTACTCATACCGCCTCATCGTCACGGAGCAGTGGGGCGTGACCACGACCCACGGTCCGTGGGAGATCCCGACACCCAGCTCGCGAGTATCGCCGTGGCTGGAAAGCCCAAGGCCGAATCCGTTCTCAGAGACACTCAATCTCCACTACGGCGTCGCGGCGGACCATCGGTGGGTGTCAGTCGGTGTGTTCGATATCTCCGGCAGACTGGTCAGGGCGCTGCGCGAGGGGGCGGCGCAGACGGGCGAGTACGACGTGACCTGGGACGGGACCAACGAACGCGGGGACCCCGTCGCCAGTGGTGTCTACTTCGTTCGCGTGCGCGTGGGACAGGAGACGCTCGAGCGCAAGGTCGTGCTCCTGAGGTGATGCGGAACCGGCGGGCTTGACCGCCCGGATTGACCGCGCCCCCAACCTGCTGGTATATTGGCAACCGACAGGGCGAATCCGTGACAGGCCCAACAAGCGCCACTGCGACCGCGTCAGTCGATCTACAGACGCGATCGTCAGCGAACCCACGAGCCCAGGAGACACCGTGACTCTGCTCGAGCAAATAGCCGAGATCGGACGGGCGAGGAGCAAGGACTACCCGGATGAGTCATTCCTCATCCGGGGACTCTGGCGCACCGATCTTCTGTTCCGACCCAACCCCGAGGAACGGACGTTCAACTACACGTTCCTCCTGATGCAGACCGTCGGTGAGGGCGCGTGCTACTGTTCGACGATACCGGCCTTGACCGAGGGATTCTCACTTCTGGGCAAGGACTGCAGAAATATCCACCCGGAGTACCGGTGCTTCGAGGTCGCCGCCACCGACGCGATGTTCTCCGCCTTCGAGAAGCGGCCGGACGAGACGAAGACCATGACGGGCTCCTCGGCCGAGAAGGCGGTGTGGCGAAGCCGTATAGTGGTCGACGAGGTCCTGAGGCAGCTTGAGCTCGCGGGCGTAGAAGACGGTTGCGTGGTCAACGTCGGCGTCATAGGCAATATCATCAAGGCACTCACGGCGAAGGGTATCGAAGTCACCGGAACTGACGGAGACCCCACTCTCGTCGGAACGGAGATAGGTGGCGTGCCGATCTTCGACCAGGACAAGACGCTCGAGTACGTCGAGAAGTGTGACGTCGCTGTGATGACGGGCATGGTCATCTCCACTGACTCGCTCGAGGGTATTCTCGAAGCGGCGAAGAGAGGTGGCACGCGGCTCGTGCTGTTCTGTGAGACAGGAGCGAATCTCTGTGAGGAGTACGTAAAGCTGGGCGTCGACAGCGCCATCGCGGAGTACTTCCCCTTCTATATCTTCGGCGGCACCACGCGGATAGACATCTTCAGGAAGAAGTAGCGACCAGACAGGAGGCAGCACTCTGTTCAGAAACTTCTCTGAGACCGACGGCGTCCTCGAGGTGGGCGGCGTCCCGATCACGACCATCGTCGGCCGGCACGGCACACCGATGTACGTCTACGATGGGGACATGGTCTGTTCACGCTACGAAGCACTCAAGAGCGCGTTCCCCTCCTTCGAGATCTTCTACTCGATGAAGGCGAACCCGTCATTCGCCCTTGTGGGGCTGCTGAGACATCTCGGCGCGGGGTCCGAGATCGCGTCCGGTGGCGAGCTCTTCCTCGCGAAGGAGGTGGGTCACGACCCGCTCGACATCGTGTTCGCGGGGCCCGGCAAGACCGACAGGGAACTCGAGGATGCCATCATCTCGAGCGTTTTCGCGATCAACGTTGAGTCATTGAGAGAGTTGGACCGTGTCGCGCGCATAGCAAAGCTGATCGGCATTCCCGCACGCGTGGCTCTAAGGATCAACACGGCCGTCGGACTGTCCAAATCCGGCGGCGGCTCGGCCGGCCCGCTTCACGAGCGGATGGCGGGGGGACCCAGTAAGTTCGGTATCGACGAGGAGAAACTCGACGCGCTCGCTGACCATTGGGACAAGCGCGCTGTCGACATCGTGGGGATCCACATCTACACGGCCAGCCAGATCCTGGACGCCGACGAGGTCGTGGAGAACGCGAAACGTACGGTGGCCGCAGCGGAGCACGTGGAGAGGATCACCGGCGAGCCGATGATGACCATCGATTTCGGCGCGGGCTTCGGCGTCCCCCACTACAAGGAGGAAGCGTCCCTGGACCTCCCGGCACTCGGAGCGCGCGTCGAGGAGGTCTTCAGGCCCTTCTCCGACCGAAAGGACATGAGGCTCATACTGGAGCTGGGCCGATACCTTGTATCGGAGTGCGGCGTCTTCGTCACGAGAGTGATCGAGCTCAAGGAGTCCCGAGGGGAGCGCTTCGTCATCACCGATGGCGGGATCAATCAGTTCGTCCGCCCGGTACTGATGAAGGTCGAACACGAGGCGCGAGTGATAAGCAGATTGTGCTCGCCGGCCTCGACCGTCGCCAAGGTCTCGGGACCGCTGTGCACGCCGATCGATATCATGAGCGAGCAAATCCAGGTTCCGGAAGACATCTCTCTTGACGATCTTGTCGGCGTCTTCAACGCCGGTGCCTACGGATTCTCGATGAGTCCACAGCTCTTCCTCTCCCACCCTTCGCCGGTCGAGATCCTGGTGCTCGACGAGGAGATCATCGAGGCGCGAAAACGTGGAACGTATGAGGACCTCCTTCTGAAACAGAACCCTCTTCCCGGCTCCGTGTAGCCGGGTGAAGCGTTCGGTCAGTCCAGCCGCGCGCGATCCGGAGCAGGCACATGACGCTCAGAATTTCCCCTTTGGTTGCAGTGGCCACCGCACTGGTTCTCCTCTCGGCCGGTTGCTCCGATGATATCATTTGCCCGGAGGCGGGACCGGCAGACACCGTACCTTACATCTCAGCACAAGTCGTGCAGAACTCGGATGGTCCAGATGAGTCGACACACGCGGAGGTCGTCTGCACGGCCGACCCGCTTCCGTCGCTTCTCATCGCGTTCATCAACGGGCGCACGCTGCCCCCCGTGGTGCCTCCGGAGGGCCTCGGTCTTCTCGCCGTCCTTGATGACGACATGGTGCTGTGGCAACCCGGAACCTCCTGTTCCCTTGAGGTGACAACGAGCTACGGTTACGCGACCGCCACGGTCGTCATGCCGGACGCGGCCGCGGTGACCGCGCCCGCTGAGATCTCTCTGGGTGACACACTGAAGCTCGTTTGGAGAAATGTGGCCGACGCCGACTACTACGAGGTGTCGGCCGTTCTGGTCCCGGATGCCGGCGCGCTGATGCGTGGCGCCTGGAGCAGTCGTGACACGCTCGCGCTTTCGGCGACCACTCGCGAGACCTTTGCGGTGTTCCTGCCGGGGAGTATCGTCTCAACCGGGGTCGTGTCGGGCTTCGTGGCGACCGTAGCCGGGCCGTTTCCCGAGGGCGGCGCTGCCGGGAACGTCTCAGGAGATGGCTGGGGGTTCTTCACGCTTCGGTATCGGGATTCCGGGAGTGCTTTTGACGTGGTCGTATCAGATGTGCCATGAGCGTCACCGGCCCCGTGGGGCGCCGCGTCAGCCGCCGGGTGGACCCGCAGGACCTATCTGCCTGACGCCAGAATGCGCGGGCCAAAGTAGACGGCCAGGAGCCGGCCCGCCTCCTTGAGAGCAAGCACCTCCGCCTCGCGCCTTCCTTCCTCGGAATTCTCAACGTCGACGGTTTCCGTCGCAGTGATCCGGGTCGCACCCAGTTCGGACGCGGTACGCTGATCGAACGCTGACGCGGAGAGGACCACCTCGGCCGTCCACGAGTCTTGCCCACCGTGTGTACTCAACGAGAAGGCTCCAGTGACGACGACGGCCACACCGGGATCGCACGCGCCCATCCTGTATCCGTCTCTCTCCATCCTCCGCGTGAAGCCCGACATCACCTGGGCCGCGTCTGCGTCGGGCCGGTCACCGAACTGCGCGCAGACAGAGATCGCGTGCGCCCCCGCAACCAGGTGGACGATCCCGTGCGCCAGGGACCCCGACGGAAGCGCCGGAAGAGCGTCCGCCGGATCGAGGGGCACGCCGGCCGGCCCCGGTGGCGGTGACACGGCCGCATGTGCGGCCGCGACATCCAGTCTGACCGTGAGCTCGTACGCGCCGGGCGGGCCGTAGGCCGCCACGATCCGGCACGTGGCCGTCCCGGACTCATCGGTCAGCGGGTCGACGTCCAGCACCGCCGAGGCTCCCGGCATGTCGAAACAGACCGGCACCCCGATCGCCTGGACCGTCGCTCCGTTCCACTCGTAGGTGCAGTGAAACTCCACGATCGCATCCGCCGCCGCACCGACCTCGACTACATCGACCGCGCCGGCGGCACGCGCGGCCAGGGTCTCCGCAGCGCGGGCCGCGAACCGCGCCCACCGAAGCAGCTCGCGCAGCCGGGCATCAACTGAGATCAGCTCGCGGGTCGCCGCGGACTCCCGCGCATCGTCCACGATCGTGGTGGACACTCCTGTCGTGGGCACCCCCGTTGCCAGGACAACACGCGCAATCCTCGCGGCATCCAGAAGTCCATCGTGCCAGCGCCCGGCCGACAGGTGGTCTTCTGCCGACGCCTTGAGAACCTCCGCCTCGTTGGCCGCCCTGCCTCTCTCCCAGAGGACGTTGTTCACGTCGCCCCGGAGGTACCTTATCGGGTATTCCACGAGGATCGCAGCTCGCCAGACAGTATCGGGACCGGCGGCTGTGTCCTCCGCAACCGCGACGCACTCCTCCCAACCGCGAGCGACTATGGCCATGCGCGGGAACGCAATGTCCGCGCCCCTGACCGAGGCACCGACAACGTCGTCAACTATCCCCCGCCGTCGCTCCTCCTCGTACGCGACTCCACGCTGGCTCAGAAGCTCCAACGCCGCGTCCGCGGCGCACTCGGCAGCGTCCGCCATCGCATCCCCCTGAGTCGTCCTCCCGGGAAGGCCTTGTTCCTCGTGCCTCGTCCGATGAGCGGAGAGCATGTTCCCGCCCTCTACCGTCCAGGATTCAGCGCGCCCGGCAAGCTGGTCGGCACCGGGGCCGGCGAGCGGCAAGCAGGTCCATTGGCGCTCAAGGACGACCGGCCCGTCCGAAACGGGCTCCCCGCCGACGGGCCGGCGGGGCGCGCAGCCGGTGATGATGAGAACGAGCGCCGCGGCAACGGTGGCCGCGCGAGCAACTCCTGTCCAAACTGTTCTTCTTGCTCTCATACGCTCCTGCTCCTGATGACGAGGCACCCTACCATATAGAGGAGCGGCCCCACGCGCAAGGGCCGGACAACACGACGAACGAGCAGGCCCCCAGAAGAGCTGCCGGCCGAGGGACCGATTCCCGCACACACGGCGCCAGCGTACATGAACAACGGCCGGCTTGTGCCGCGCCGGCCGCTCTCCAGCTACCACTGAGCACTGTCCCCGCGAACGGCCCCCTTCTCACCCCCTGCCTGCTTCCCGCCCGCCTACTCTTCCAGGTAGAGCTGGATCTGCGATGCAAGCAGGTTCGTGTCTATGGGCTTCGTAATGTAGCCGCGGCAACCTACGCGGGCCAGCTCTTCGATGTTGCCAGGCACATCCCATGGGGTCAGCGCGACCACGGGGACGTCCTTCATCTCCTCCATTTGGACAATCTGTCTCGTCGCCTCGAGCCCGCTCATACCGGCGAGCTGCAGGTCGATTATCACAAGATCCGGGTGCGTCGTCTTCGCCAGAGACACTGCCAGTTCCCCGTTGGAGGCCTCAAGGACTTCGTAGCCGCTCGCCCGGAGAACCAGCGATGCGATGCTGCGGTCGTAGTCATCATCTTCGACGAGGAGGATCCTGCTGGTCGTGACCGCCTCCGACTCGAAGCTGTCATCGCTCTCGGAGAACGCGACAACACAGCAATTGCGACCTGCCGACTTCGCCCGGAATACCGCAGAATCGACCATCCGCAGGAGGGTGGCAGAGTCGTTGGCGTGATCGGGATACGTGGCGACTCCACAGCTGACGGTGACGGCGGACTCTCCTTCGCCACGGCACGTCCCGCAGTCCTCAAAGGCCCGGCGCAGCCGCTCGGCCAGCGCCAGCGCCTCCTTGCCAGTGGACTCGGGGAGTATGACAACGAACTTCTCGCCTCCGTACCGCGCCACGATGTCGCAGGATCGAGTGCTCGACAGCAGCACGTCGGCGAGGACCTTCAGCACACCGTCGCCGGCCTGATGCCCATGCGTCGCGTTGACACGTTTGAATTCGTCTATGTCGACCATGACGCACGAGACCTTACGACCATACCTTCGTGCCCGTTCAATCTCCACCTCAAGGCGCTCGTCGAAGTACCGCCTGTTGTAGACCCTGGTGAGCTGGTCCCGCTTCGCCGCCGCTGACTCCTGGTGCGAGTCGGACGCAACCCTCAGCATAGCGCGCACGCGGGTGAGGAGTTTCTCCTGGCCTGTCGATTCGTCAATCCAGTCCAGACTACACTCGCTCCGGATGAACCCGGTCATTCTGTCTCCGTCCTTCGTCAGCACGAGCGTCGGCGCGGGCACCTCGCTCTCGGAGCACAGCTCCACCATCTTCGCCTGCTCGTCGGGGTTCATACCCTCGAGGCTGACCACCATAAGGTCGGGATGCTCTTCCGCGGCCATCTCGACGAGCTTGCTGGCTTCCTTGTACCGGATCAGATCGTAGCCGGAGTCAACGAGCCACCGGGCGAGGCGCTCTCCCGCACGGTCGTCCGGCGCGACGACCAGTATCCTCTGGCGGATTGACGAAGAGGCGCTGTCTGTCATGTCGTATCCTCAGTTGAGACGCCGCGCAAGAGACACCGCGGCAACGCTCGCCCGTCTCATGACGAACGAGTCGGCGTGCCGGTCGAAGTCTACATACCGTGAGTTTAGCAAGGTGTGTGCCACCATGGGGCCACGAGGAATCCGCCGGCGGCCCTAGGGGCGAGGGCCGGGATAGGACTGGTCGCTGGCTCATCTGGTGGTTGCGGGTCCCGAAATGGAGGGCGGAGCGGGGCCAGCAGGCCCGCTCCGCCCTCGTCCGTGCAAAAGGCAGTCAGTAACGCTCTTCCTGCATGCCTTACCCAACCACCCTATTCGAGGTAGACAGGCGTCACGATTACCCTTCTGTTCTGACTTCTGTTGGCCTCACTGTCGCTCGGCATCACCGTGGCGATAGGCGAGCTTGACCGACACCTTCTCGGTCACGGGCTTCTCCATCCTGCAGACCAGAGGTGAGCTCCATGTCCTCGTAACTCTCCTCGCGCCCCTGGGCTGCGTGACGCCGATCGCCGTGTCGTCGACCCACGCCTGTCCGCTTGCGGCACCGACGAAGAGGAGCGGCAGCACGATGGCCAAGATCGCTACACGGTACATCCCCACCTCCCTGGTGTGCAGACCCCCACGTTATTGGAGTCCCATCAAAGCAGGGATTGACCTCTACGATTTCCTCTCTCAAGACAAGGGACAACTGCCCTCGCCGAGGGACACGCTCTCTTGCTCCGACGCGGCAGTTCTGACACAATCCTACCCGCGCGCTCACACTGCGGCGCCCGCGACAACCGCGAGCACTGACGACGCCGAATAGCCGGAGGAATCTATGTTGACGAAGGACATCGCGCACCTGACACCCATCCCCGTGGCCGACCACTCCATGCTGCGGGAGATCCTGCACCCGGAGAGAGACCCCGTGAGCATCCGCTACAGCCTGGCCCACGCGGTCGTCCACGGAGGAGGGGCCTCGCTCAGACACCGCCTGGCCTCGGTTGAGGTGTACCACTTCCTCACCGGAACGGGCGTCATGCACGTCGACGAGGAGTCCGCGGCCGTGGGGCCAGGCCGGACAGTCGTGGTTCCCGCGGGTGCAACGCAGTGGGTTTGTAACACCGAAGACCACGACCTCGAATTCCTTTGCATAGTCGACCCCGCATGGCGAGAAGAGGATGAGGAGTTTTCATGGTAGCCCCGGGGGCAAATGTAGGCCCGCAACTCGCTGTGTGTCCTGTAGTTAGGCCAACCACTACCCCGGAGTGGCCCGAATATTGCGCTACGGTAGGTACATTTTGTGCTTGGCAGGAATCGGGGCTGTGCTAGAGTGTGCCCCGTTTGGAGTTGGTGAGTTCTAGCTGGTCATGCGAGCTCTGAAATGACAAC
>DAOWCM010000187.1 GCA_030639555.1 Candidatus Eiseniibacteriota bacterium
AGTGTCGTTCCGGGCTACTTCGGGATCAGCTGGACCATCATGCAGATGGGTCCGTTCACCGAGAAGACCGAGTATTTCGATCCAGAAAGCCCTCTCGGCATCGGGGTCGGCGAGAACGTCGATGCCGGCGATATGGCTTTCGGTGGTTCGTACGCGTGGGAGTTCGCCGATGGACTCTCGGTCGGCGGCACGTTCAAGTGGTATCACCTGGCGATGGCCGACGCGTTCTGCGAGGGTGTCTGCGGAGACGTCGGCGTCCTTTACGACACTCGGTTCCGGAACCTGAGAGTCGGGGCCGCCGTTCAGAATGTCGGTCCGTCGAGCCGTTGGTCGGGTACCGGTATCGGCACCGGCTTCGGTGATAAGTACCCCATGCCGACCGTCTACCGCGCTGGCGCGTCCATCAGGGTCTTCGATGTCGTCACGCACCGTCTTTCGGTGGCCGCGGACTACAAACGGCCGCGGAGCGGAGACAATCAGCTGCATTTCGGCGGGGAGTATACGTTCAACAGGGGGAAGATGTTCGCGTACGGGCGAGCCGGCTACAGGTACGGCTACGACGAAGAAGGGATGACGTACGGACTGGGCTTCAAGTTTCCGAACAGCTCGGAGTCCGACATGCGTCTTGACTACGCCTTCGTCGACATGCAGAACCTCAAGGACGTTCACAGGTTCTCCCTGGCCTTCTTCTTCTAGAGGAGCTGCCAAACAGACGTGCTGCTCCGCTTCGGAAGAGAAGGTGACAGATCAACAGATCGCGCCGCCCGGTGACCACGGTCGCCGGGCGGCTTCTCGTTGGGGAGGCGAGAGGCGCCTTGGGGAGAGGCGGTTTGCGGGGCTCGGGAGGGCTTCCCTTGGCCTTGCAGAGCGACGGCGGGTGACATTCCGGGGGCACCCGGTTGCATATTCGCTTGACATCTTTCTGGGCAAAAGCTATATTCGCTTGGAGCAGGTATGCCACGTTGGGATGGTGAAACATCCTTAAGACCCTGGAGAGGGGCTTGGCGCAGGAGCCAGTCCCTTTCTGCGACCTGAGCGTCGCGGGGGCGTCGGGCGGCTGAGTTGGGCCGCTCCGGCGGTCAGGGTTGGCCGGGCCTGCGGGGCCGGAGGCGGCCTCAGTGTGCAGAAGTCGGGGGCGGCAGTAGGGCCACCGACGAGACCAAAGTCGGGCGGAGCGCCGATGCGCTCTCCGACGGAACGAGAGGGGTAGAAGTAAGTGAGTACGACCGGAGTAGTGAAGTGGTTCAACGACGGCAAGGGCTTCGGCTTCATCACGCCAGACGACGGATCCAAGGACGTGTTCGTGCATTTCTCGGCTATCAGCGGCGACGGTTTCAAGACGCTGAACGAGGGCGACCACGTACAGTTCGACATCGTTGACGGAGATAAGGGTCCCGCCGCGGAGAACGTAGCAAAGATCGATAGCTAGCGGCGAGAGACGCGAGAGTCTCCAGTCGGAAGTGTTGTGAGAAAGGCAGCAGGGCCGCACCGGTATCACGGGGGCGGCCCTGCTGCTGTCTTGTGCGATTGTGGTGCAGCGCTGGACCGCGCAGTAGCGCGCTGGACCGCGCACGCAATAGAGTCGCGCCCAGGACGTAGAGTCCCGGGCGCGCTCTCGTGCTCGGTGCGGATGTCCGGCACCGCCCGGCCGCTCCAGCGAGGGCAGGAGCCGCTGCCGGTTCCCCCGCTACTGGATCTTCTCTTCGCCGAACAGGGCCATGACCCTGTCGATCATATCCTTGACGTCATCCTCCTGGCAGTAATAGAGCATGAAGCCGATGTAGCAGGCGTTGCCGCGGTTGTCGCCGGAGAGATACAGCACGACGCTGGGTTCTCCCTCGTAGTTCCCGTTGAGGAAGCTGTCCGTTCCGTAGATCTCAAGGCCCGTGCCCTGGAAGTTGACGAGCTTCTCAACGCTGAAGCCGCAGTGATAGTAGTTGGCATTGGGAGGATCGCAATAGAAGTACCACTTGCCGGGTTCCACGTCGCAGTCTCCCGTGTCGACGTAGACCGGCTCGAACCCCAGCGCCTCTCCGGCGGGGGTCGGGACGGCCCCGTGCATGCAGTAGCCGTAGTTCCATGGCGCGCCCTGGTTGGCAGCGTAGCCGCTGTGGTCGGCCCGCCCGATGTGCAGGTAATCTCTGATGAAGACGGCCGCGGTCGTGGTGTCCGACTCGTCGATGGACAGCGGGTAGGGGTCTCCCGTGACCTGCGTCAGGACCTCCGACCCGCACAGGATGATGTTCCCGCCCACTCGCAGGTAACCCGCGAGTGCGTTGTACGAGGGCTGGAACGGATCGAACAGATCCGCGATGGTCGAGGTGTTGTCGCAGTACCAGATGACCGTGGACGCTCCTCGCAGCGCGTGGACGTCCGGCGGCATCGGGCGGCCGTCCTGTATGTGGTCGCCCGGCTCCCACTCGGACCTGTCGCGGACGTATCCGGACAGGATCCTGTTGTAGAAGTCGTTGCGGTCTTCATCGGTGCCCCATGCGGGCCTGTTCTCCCACCAGTCGTAGTCGTCGACCACGAGGATGTAGTCGTTGAGGCTCGCCTCCACAACGTCGAAGTAGATGCGGGATCGTGTCATTACGTGTGCGTTGTCGAGAGCGCTGACGTAGAGGGAGTGGCGGCCGATCGTCGGGACCACCCTGAAGCGTCTGTCGAAGATCGACCAGGCTGGCCACGTGGATGTATCGTCATAGGCGTGTCGGTATCCGGTGACCTCTCCACCGTAGTCCACCGCAGTGGCGCCCCAGGCGAAGGCCAGCCGCTCGCCCGCGAAGATGGGCTCCGGGATGTTGTACCTGTCGGGCCAGACCGGGCCTCTGAACGTGTGGGTGCCGAACACGTTCGTGAATATGTAGAGCTTCGGTCCTGCGAGTTCCGGATTCACCGTGAACACGCTCACGGCAGGTGTCTGGTCAGCGGCGCCGGCGTCGTCGGTCGCCCAGACCTCGAACCTGTGCAGGCCGGCCAGCGGGCCGAAGAGAACGGATGTCTCGCCGGGGCCGACGGTTATGCTCTCACCCGCGGCGGGGTCGGGCACTACCTGCCGCCACTCGTTGTCCAGTCTGTCGAACAGGCGGTAGTCATAGGCCACTATCACGCCGTCGCGGTCCCAGGCTGTCCACTCAAACGTCACCATGGGACCGGTGACCGAGGCAGGGCCACGGGTGATCTCGGTCTCGGGTAGAACCGTGACTGCCGTGAACACCAGCGATTCTGGTGTGGCATCACGGGCCCCCTCGTTGTCGACCGCCCTCACCCCGAAGGAGTGCAGGGCGTAGGCATTCGCGTCGCCGAACGAGTCCGCGGCCGCCAGCATGAAGATGCTGTCGGTGCCCACCACCGCGCGTCCCACCGAGTCTATCCACGTGCTCCAGGACTCGATGTCGGCCGGTTTGTCCCAGGCGGTCTCAAAGAAGACGACCTCTCCGTCCGCATCCCAGCCGAACCAGTTCATTCGCACGCGGTAGTTCGCGATGCTCATCGAGTCAGGGGAGAAGGAGAGCGTGGTCTCAGGTGGGAGGTTCGGCACGCGGGTCCCCGGGTCCTTGCTGCAGCCGAGCACGAAGCCGGAAGCCAGGACGGCAGCGAACATCATCAGCACCAGCAGTTTCTTGAACCTGGTCATCGTCTCGTGTTCCTCCTCAAGAAGCGTCCTTTAGGGAGAACGCTTCCTCCGGTTGGCTGTCCGGTGCTACTTGCATTCCTCGACGCTGAACTCGACTGCGTCGCTCCACGGCCCCCAGCAGTCCCTGTCATCCTGTGCGCGGACCTGAAACTCGTGCCTTCCTGGCTCGACTGCGAAGTACTCCTTGCTTGTGCAAGGCATGCCCACTCCAACGGTACAGATCTCTGTATCGACGTGATCCGCATCATCGAGACTAAACTCGTATGCGATGATCTCGCCGTAGTCGAAGACACCACTCCACGTAATCTCGAAGTCCGGGCACACTGTGTCACCAGGCGCTGGGTATGTTACATCGGTCAGCGCGGCGGTCACGAAGAAGGTGAGGGTATTCCAGGACTGCTCCCAGCATCCAGCGTTGTCCTGGGCCCTGACCCTGAATTCATGGGTGCCCGCCTCGACGTTCTCGTAGGTCCAGCTCGTGCAGCGCTGCTCAGGGAGACTCACCTGGCAGACCCTGTATGCACTCTGCGTGGGGTCGAGCACGAACTGATATGCGGCGACGTCGCCGTCGACGTCGGAGCCCTCCCATAGTATCTCGAAGTCGGGACAAAGTGTCTCGCCGGCCGCGGGGAAGGTGATCGCCGATTCGGGCGGCAGGTTGTACCAGAAGACGAACTTCTCTCTGTCCTCGTCGACATCGCTCGATCTCTCGAACGTTCCCTGGAGATCCCTGGAGTTGATCTCGAACAGGTGTTGTGTGTTCCCGCCCTGCGGCGAGTTGCGACTCTCGATGTAGTGCGAGTCCGAGATCGCGACGTTGGACGTGAAGTACCACTCGCTGACGTACGTCTGCAGCAGCGTGTCGACGCGGAACTCCCTGCGGAAGTCATTGTCGAGAGTGATCCAGATCGAGCCCACGCCCACCCGCGTGTCCTCGGGCGCCAGGATCCTCTCCTTGTCACGTACGCTCCAGCGGAACCAAATCGTATCGCCGTCTGAGACAACAAGCGTGCCCGTGTCATCAAAGGGCTCGAGGATCTCGCTGTCGGGCTCGAAGTTCATCACGAACTTGTAGTTCTCCGGGAAGTTCTCGGCGCCCGTCTCGTCCCTGGCCTTGACGTAGAA
>DAOWCM010000071.1 GCA_030639555.1 Candidatus Eiseniibacteriota bacterium
AGGTCTATGCCGAGGATGGAATCCGGATTCTCGAACTCGCGAAAGGGGCCTATGAGCAGTTCATCCAGCAGTCCCCGGGTGAGAAGCGCCGCCTTCTCCAGTACCTGGTTTCGAACTGCACGTGGAAGGAGGGCACGCTCAAGGTTGAGTACAGACAACCCTTTGACACGCTTGCAGTTGCGGCCACGAAGCACAGACAGCAGAAGGCCGCTGGAGTCCTTCCCAGCGACCTTTCTGTTAACTGGCGTCCCCAACGGGATTCGAACCCGTGTTGCCGCCGTGAAAGGGCGGTGTCCTAAACCCCTAGACGATGGGGACGCTGTATGTTGAGCCGTCGTGCGCCCGGTGGCGCGTTCCGTCCGGCTCCTCTGGATGGTAGGCCGTGCTGGTCTCGAACCAGCGACTCCCTGCTTAAAAGGCAGGTGCTCTACCAACTGAGCTAACGGCCCACGACTCTAATCGATTCCTTATCGCTCGAGCAACACCTGCTGAAGAGCCGCCAAACCGGCGCCGGGCTCTGACGGGTAACCAATGCTCGCGAGCGCGCGCTCCAGAGCGCCTATGACCATCGCGAGGTCGCGCTCGTGGATGCCGCCCATGTGGCCGATCCTGAATACCCGCCCGGAGAGGTGCGTCTGTCCGCCGGCAACGCGCACACCGAACTCATCGTCCATCACGCGCACGATCCTGTTGGCGTCCACGCCGTCAGGACACATTATCACGGTCACACCGTTCACGGGGTTCTCCGGGAGAATCGAGAATCCGAGCGCCTTCACGGCCGCCCGGGTCGCCTTCCCCATGCGGGCGTGACGGCTGTAGACGTTGTCCCAGCCCTCCTCCTCCATCATGGCCAGCGCCACCTCGAGGCCGGAGACCAGCGAGACCGCGGTCGTGAAAGGCGTCTGGCCCTTCCGCTGCAGTCTCTTCCACGTCTTCGTGAAATCGAAGTAGTAGGCCGGCAGGTCTGAACTCGATACGAGCCCCCAGGCCTTCCCGTTCAAGGCCACGAACGACAGCCCCGGAGGGGTCATCAGCGCTTTCTGCGTGCCGGCGATCACGACGTCGATGCCCCACTCGTCCATCCGGATCTCGTGCACACCGACACTCGACGTGGCGTCGACGACGAACGCGGCCTGGTGGTCCCTGAGCGCGGCGGCCAGCGCCTTGATGTCGCTCAGGGCACCGGTCGAGGTCTCGCTGTGTATCACGAGGATGACCTTCGCGTCGGGGTGAGCCGCCGCCACGCTTTTGAGCTCCGCGGGCTCGATGCTCTTCCCCCACTCCACCGGCACGTCGACGGCCTCCACACCGTACGCTTTGCAGATGTCGACCCAACGCCCCCCGAACACCCCGTTGTTGACGCAGATGGCCTTGTCGCCGCGCGACAGGAGATTAGCGACGGCGGCCTCCATCATGCCCGTGCCCGAACACGTGAAGAGCAGCGTGTCGTTGTGCGTCTGGAGCAGTCGCCCGAGCTCGTCCTGGACGTGCCTGATCTTCTCAGAGAACTCCGGCGATCTGTGGTGGAGCACCTGCTTCCCCACCGCCGAGAGGACTGCCCCCGGCACCTTCGTGGGACCCGGCGTGAAGAGCTTCGACTTCATCTGGTTCCTCCCGTGGACATCTCGACCAGTCTGACGCGGCGGCGTCCCGAACAGCTACCGCAATCCCGCCGCCTTGCGCATCCAGCCGAGTAGTTCCTTCGAGCCCTCTCCGGTCTCCCCCGAGAAGAAGATCACGGGCGTGGTCTCGTCAGGCTCGAGCAACTCCTGGACCGAGCGCAGCGCGGCGGCACGCTTGCCTCGTGTTATCTTATCAACCTTCGTCACGGCAATCAACGATGGCACCTGATAGTGCCTTATCCACTCGTACATCTGAACGTCGTCGCGCGTCGGAGGATGCCGTGCGTCGACCAGCTGGACGATGGCCGCCAGCTCCTCCCGCGAGTTCAGATAGCTCTCGACCAGCTGCCCCCACTTCTCCTTGACTCTGTCCGGGACCTTGGCGAACCCATATCCCGGCAGGTCAACGATGATCATCTGGTTGTCGATCTTGTAGAGGTTGAGCTCTCTGGTCTTGCCCGGCGTGCGCGAGATGCGCGCGAGCTTCTTCCGCCCGCTGAGCTTGTTCAGCATGGACGACTTGCCCACGTTGGAACGCCCCGCAAGCGCGATCTCAGGCAGCCCCTCGTGTGGCAGCTGCGTGAGGCTCGCAACGCCCAGCATGAACTCAGCAGTCTGGACCTTCATGGTCACCAAGCGGTTCGGGCCAAAGGACAGCGGGCAAACAACGCCAGCAAGTGTACCAGCTTGTACGCCCCCGCGTACCAAGAAAAGGCCCCGCGGTTCGTCCGCGGGGCCCGTTTTCTGTCGCCTATTGTTCGTTCTAGTGCGGTGCAGACGGTGACAGAGGAGCCTCCGGACGCGATTCGCCGACGTGTTCCTCCGGTTTGGCCACGTGCTCGTCCCAACCCTCGAACGCCAGGGCGAAGACCTGGTCCAGACTGTCCACGAGCTCGATCTTCAGATCGCGCGTTACCTGCTTCGGGAACTCACCCACGTCCTTCTCGTTCCTGCTTGGAATGACGAGGGTCGTGAGCTTCGCCCGGTGCGCGGCCACTGCCTTTTCGTTCAGACCACCGATCGGCAGCACCTTACCGCCGAGCGTGATCTCGCCCGTCATCGCGACGTTCGGCCTGGTCGCCTTGCCCGTCAGCGCGGAGACCAGCGCGGTCGCCATGGCGACACCGGCGGAGGGACCGTCCTTCGGGATGGCGCCCTCGGGCACATGGATGTGAATATCAATGTTCTCCAGGTGCTCCTGATCGATCCCGAGGTCCGTGGCGTGCGCCTTGGCGTAGCTGAGCGCCGCCTTCGCCGACTCCTGCATGACCTCGCCGAGCTTGCCCGTCAGAATGAGATCACCGTCACCCTTCATGGTGAGGACCTCGACGGTCAGTATCTCGCCGCCGACGCTGGTCCACGCCAGGCCCGTGGCGACGCCGACACGGGCCTCCGTCTCGACCTCCTGGGACAGGAATCGCGCCATACCGAGGAACCTCTTGACGGCGGCCGGCGTGACCTTCTTGGTCACCCTCTTCCCCGCCGCGTGCTCTCTCGCGATCTTCCTGCAGATGTTGGCTATCTCACGCTCGACGTTCCTGACACCTGCCTCGCGCGTGTAGTCCTCGATGATGCGCACGAGCGCAGCCTGGGAGAACGTCACGCCCAGATTGACGAGCCCGTTGGCCTCGAGCTGCTTGGGGACCAGGAACTTCTTCGCGATCTGGATCTTCTCATCCCTGAGGTAGCCCGGCAGACGGATGGTCTCCATGCGGTCCTCCAACGCGGGAGGAATCGTGTGGAGAACGTTGGCCGTCGTTATGAACATCACCTCCGACAGATCGAAGTCGACGTCGAGGTAGTGGTCGCTGAATGCACAGTTCTGCTCGGGGTCGAGAACCTCGAGGAGCGCCGACGCGGGGTCGCCCCGGAAGTCGGAGCTCATCTTGTCCACCTCGTCCAGAAGGAAGACCGGGTTCTTGCTGCCGGCCTTCTTGAGCCCCTGGATGATGCGGCCCGGCATCGACCCGATGTAAGTGCGCCTGTGGCCGCGGATCTCCGCCTCGTCGCGGACGCCGCCCAGCGATACACGCACGAACTCCCGGTCCAGCGCCCTCGCGACCGAACGGCCGAGCGAGGTCTTCCCCACACCCGGAGGTCCGACCAGACACATGATGGGACCCTTGACCTTCTCGGTGAGCTTGAGGACCGCGAGGTACTCCAGGATGCGCTCCTTCGGCTTCTTGAGACCGTAGTGATCCTCTTCGAGGATGTTCTCAACCTCGGTGATGTCGCTGCGATCTTTGGTGCGCGTGTCCCACGGCATCGAGGTCATCCACTCGATGTACGTCCTGACAACGGTCGCCTCGGGCGACATCGGTGACATCTTCTTCAGGCGGTCGAGCTCAGAGAGCGCCTTCTTCTCGGCCTCTTCGCTCATGTTCGCGTCCTCGATCGCCTGCTGGAGTTCACTGACCTCCGGACTCCCCTCACCCTCCTGACCCAGCTCCTCCTGGATGGCCTTCATCTGCTGGTGCAGATAGAACTCCTTCTGGCTCTTCTGCAGCTGCTCGCGCACCTGGTTCTCTATCTTGCGCTCGAGCCTGAGAATCTCGAGCTCGCCCGAGAGTGCGCGCGCCAGGATGCGGAGCCTCGCCGTCACGTCCTCGGCCTCGAGAACGCGCTGTTTGTCCTCGATCTTGCCGGAGAGGTGAGTGGCCACGGTGTCCGCGAACCTCGACACGTCCTCCATGTTGACCACCGAGACCAGTACCTCCTGCGGTATCTTCCGCGAAAGCTGGACGTACTCCTCGAACTGGCCGGCAACGCTTCGCATGAGCGCCTCGGTCTCGACGGTGCGCTCGAACCGCTCCTCGCGGAGCTCCACGCGGACCTGAAGGTAGTCCTCTGTTCTCATGAAACGCTTGACCACGGCTCTCGTGAGCCCCTCGACCAGGACCTTCATGGTCCCGTCGGGAAGGCGCAGGAGCTGCAGAACGCGGACGATCGTCCCGACGCGATACAGGTCGTCGGGCTCGGGCTCGTGCATCTCGACGTCGCGCTGCGTCACGACGAACATGATCTTGTCGCCGTGCATCACTTCCTCGAGCGCGCTGACGGAACGCGGCCGCCCGACGAGCAGAGGCACTATCATGCGCGGGAAGAGAACGAGGTCTCTCAACGGCACGATCGGCAGCTTCTCGTTGAACTCGATGGTCTCGTCGTCGTGCTCTATGCGAAGCATCTCATCTCCCGTGTGACGTCTTCATGACATGCAGGAGGGGCACTCGCGAACGGCGGATGCGCGCCCGTCACGCCCTGGGTTCCTAACGTTTGCGCGGGGCGCCGCACCACCGCGTCCCGCTGATGCTCAACATAACCTCCGCTCTTCGCCGCCGCAAGGACCCGCCCTAACAACCTGTAGGTCTACTCCTTCTTCTCCATCTCCTGTTTCCTCGTGATGACCTGGTCGATGATGCCGTACTCGAGAGCTTCCTCGGCAGACATGAAGAAGTTGCGGTCGGAATCGGTCTTGATCTTCTCCTCGTCCTGACCCGTGTGACTGGCGATGATCTTAACGAGGCGCTCACGGAGCTTGACTATCTCCTTCGCGTAGATTTCGATGTCGCTCGCCTGCCCCTCGCTGCCGCCCATCGGCTGGTGGATCATGATCCTAGCGTGCGGAAGCGCCGAGCGCTTCCCCTTCGTACCGGCGCACAGCAGCACCGCCGCCATGCTGGCCGCCTGCCCCATGCAGATGGTGTGCACGTCGGGCCGGATGTACTGGATCGTGTCGTAGATCGCGAGACCCGATGCGACGTAGCCTCCGGCGCTGTTGATGTAGAGGAAGATGTCGTGCTCGGGGTCCTGTGCCTCAAGGAAGAGAAGCTCCGCGATCACGATGTTGGCGACCCTGTCGTCGATCGGCATGCCGATGAAGATGATATTGTCGCGGAGCAACCTGGAGAAGATGTCGTATGACCTCTCTCCGGTGCGTGTCTGCTCGATCACGAACGGCGTCAGTCCCATTGTCGTCCTTCCCGCGTTTGTGGTTCCATCGTCGCCGCGCTACTCAGGCGCCGGCGCTCTCTGCCTCAGTGCTCGAGCCCTCTTCCGGTTCGTCCGGCTCGAGCGCCTCCGTCTTGACATTGGATACGCTCACCAGGAACTCGTGGACCTTCTCGAGCCAGAGCTCGTCTTCGATCTGAGAGAGCGCGTCGGTGCCCGCGAGATCGCTGATGAGTTCGTCGGGCTTCCGTCCCTGCGCCTCTGCGATCTGACCCACTCTCGCCTCGATGTCCTCCTTCGTGACGCTGGTGCCGTGCTTCTTGGCGATCTTCCCCAGAAGCAGTCCCGCCTTGAGCTGGTGCTCGACGACGGGTCCGTAGACCTTGGTGAACTCCTCCGGCACTTCCAGGTCGTCGGGCGGACCGTCCCCCGCGTCTCCGCGCTCCGCGCGCTCATCCTGCTGCTGGGTCGTTCTCCAGTACGTGCGCTTGAGCCGGTCCTCCATGAGGCACTCGGGAAGCGTGAAAGGATTCCGCTTGATGAGCTCGCGGACGATGTCCTCCTCAAGCCTGTTCCTCGCCCACGACTTGGCACGCGCCTCCAGCGCGTTTCTCACGCGGACCCGGAGATCGAGCATCGTTTCGAACGGGCCGCAGGCTTTCGCGAAGTCGTCATCGACCACGGGAAGCCGCTTCTGCCGCACGTCCTTGACCGAAATCGCGAAGCTCACCTCGCGGCCCGCGAGCGACTCCACCTGGAAATCGTCCGGGTACTTCACGGCCACGGTCCTGTCCTCACCCGCGCCGACACCGACGAGCGCCTGCTCTATCTCGGAAGGAACCTGCCCCTTCCCCAGCTCACAGATGTAGTCCTCGGCCTTCGAGTCGGCCATCGGCTCGCCGTCGTCTCCGAGCGGCGCGTAGTCCAGAACCACGATGTCGCCCTCGACCGCCGGCCGCGTCACCTGCAGGAGCTCGGCCCTCTCCTCCCTGAGCCCCTCTACGTATTTGTCGACGTCCTCGTTAGTGACGACGGGGACGCGCTCGGTGAACTCGAGGTTCTCGTAGTCCTTGAGCTCGAACTCGGGCTTGACCTCGACGGTCGCCGTCAGTGTGAACTGCCCGTCCTCGACCTCATCGCCGAGCTCCACCACGGGGTCACAGATCGGATGAAGGTCGGCCTCTCTGACAGCGTCGGCGTAGGCGCCGCCCGCCAGAACCCTGAGCGCCTCGTCCCGCGTTGCGGCACCGTGGCTCTTCTCGATCATGCCGACCGGGACCTTGCCCTTGCGGAACCCTGGAACCGTGGCTTCCTTCGCGACCTCCTTGAGCAGTTCCTTCGCCTTCGCCGCGACGTCGGCCTCCGGGAGACCGATGATCAGCTTCCGCTTCCATCCCTCGAGTTCTTCCACACGTACCAGCAAGAGCTTCTCCTTGTCAGGTTTGCAGGAAACATGCCCGAAAGCGGGCGCCGCCCTCTGCAGAAGACGGACAGTGTCATGGTGCGAGAGGGGGGACTCGAACCCCCACAGGTTTCCCTACTGGAACCTAAATCCAGCGCGTCTACCAGTTCCGCCACCCTCGCTAACTCCGCTGAGAATGCGCGATTACCGTGCCTACGATAATGGAATTGCGCTTGGTCTCCGGGCCGTCCGCACGGGACGGCATCACTATCGGCACTGCCGACCCGATGAGCACTCCGGCAGTCTTGGCCACGTCAGTCATGAAGCTCATGGCCTTGAAGAACACGTTGCCGACATCGATGTCTCCGAAGATAACCAGATCGGCCTTCCCTGCAATCGGACTCGTGACACCCTTCCGCGCGGCCGCGACCTCGCTGATGGCGTTGTCGAACCCGAACGGCCCGTCGACGATGCACCCGGTGATCTCGCCGCGCTGGTTCATCTTCGCCAGTTCGGCCGCATCGACCGTGTGCGGGAGCGCCGGATTGACCTTCTCGAGCGCGCCCACGACGGCGACCTTTGGGTTCTCCCAACCGAGCTTGTGCATGGCGTCCACCGCATTCCTGATGATGTCGGCCTTCTGCTCGAGCGTGGGGGCGGGTACGATCCCACCGTCGGACATGCAAAGCAGCCTGCCGAAGGTGGGCGTCCACATGACCGCGATGTGGCTCATGAGCTTGCCCGCTCGAATGCCGGTCTCCTTGTCGAGGGCCGCGCGCATGATGTCCGCGGTGTTGACCTTGCCCTTCATCAGGAAGTCGACCTCGCCCGCACGGACGAGCTCCACGGCCTTGCGCGCCGAGGCAACGTCACCATCGGCCTCGACGATGGTCCACTGGGAGATGTCCGCGCCCGCCTCCCCCGCGGCCGCAACAATAAGCTCTCTGTCCCCGATGAGGACGGGTTCGATCAGCTCGAGTGTCCACGCGTCGTGGACAGCCTGGAGTGCGACAGGGTCCCACGCGGCCGCGACACCGAGCCGTGCCCTGCCGTGCTCCCTTCCGTACTCGAGCGCCCTCTCCTTCAGCTCGTCGAAGCTGATGGGCGGCCGCACGCCGCTCGATCCCGTCATCGTGACTCCTCCTCCGGATATTCCCTGGGCTCCTCCCGGCCTGCGAGCACCTCGAGCGCGCCCGAAGCCAACGACTCGAGCTCGTTCTCTCCGGGCAGGACCATCTTGTCCGCTATGAATGAGACGCGGCCGTCGACGAGTTCGATCAGATAGTCGGAATGCGCCATCGATCCCGTGTAGACGACGGCGTCGACTGAGCCCTTCAGGACAGAGGCCATCCCGGCGATCTCCTTCGCGATCTGGTAGGCCATCGCCTCAACAACCTCGCGCGCCTTGTTGTCGCCGCTCATCGCGCGGTCCGCGACGGAGCGGAAGTCATTTGTTCCCACGTAGGACGTCAGACCGCTCTCGCGGAGGATGATGCGCTGCATCCTCTCGATCGGGACGCCTTCTCTCTTCATGTAGTCGAGCATCTCGATCAGTGGAAGTCCGCCCGCCCGCTCCGGCGAGAACGGCCCGCCCGATGCCGCGTTGTTGACGTCGATCATCCGCCCTCTAAGCAGGGGCGTGATGGATATGCCGCTCCCCAGATGCGCGACGATGAGGTTCACCTCGTTCAAGGGGCGGCCCAGCAGCTTCGCTGCCTTCCGCGCCGTCGCCTTGGTGTTCAGGGCGTGCCCCAGGCTCTTCCGCGCGATGTCCTTGTGACCGGAGTAGCGGGCTATGGAATCAAACTCGTCGACCGACACCGGATCGACTATGAAGGCCCTGCCACCCAGGTCCTTGACCAGCGCATCCGCCAGGAGCGCTCCGAGGTTGGAGGCGTGCTGGCCCTGGTAGCCCACGCGCGCGTCTGCCAGCAGCTGCTCGTTGACGTCGTAGGTCCCGCTCGGAATCGAGCGCAGGAGCCCTCCCCGCCCGACGATGGCGTCGAACGGCTCACTGGTCTGCCCGCTCTCCTCGAGCGCGCGCTCGATGGCGTCCTTCCGGTAATCGAGCTGGCAGGCGTACTCGAGCGGCGCATTCGGCGGACAGAGCGTGTCGAGCTCCTCACGCGAGTGCTCGATGGTCGCC
>DAOWCM010000162.1 GCA_030639555.1 Candidatus Eiseniibacteriota bacterium
GTCGCGCATAAGCGGGCCCAGCATTCTCTCGCTGCATCCTGCCACCACGACGGCGTCGAGCCCCTCTTGCCCTATCTTGTCAGCGAGCAGTCGTCGCCCCGCGCTGGAGCACCAGTAGCGCGTGACGTGAACGGACACGGGCAAGTCCGCCCCCCCGATCTTCGCGCTGAGCTTCGAGAGGTCCACGACCGGCGCGATCTCCTCCCCGCATTCACAGAGGAAGATACCCACGCGACCGGTCGTCCCGATACTGATCATGGCTGGCTCTCCGACTACGAGCCCGTGTAGTGCTCGTCGCACACCACGCACTTGCGCGTGCGGACGTCGTCGCTATCGCCGTGCATGGTCCCGACGGCGTCGACCTTGGACAGCTCGAAGGTCCTCGCCGGACACACGGTCGTGCATGTGCCGCAGCTGATGCACCGCGCCGATGGCATCGCAAACGGCGGAAGCACCTCGCTGGCCGGGCCCCTGTCGGCGAATCCGATGGCCTCGGCTCCTACTATCTCGCGGCACGCCCTGACACAGATACCGCACAGGAAGCAGGTCTCGTCCTCGAGCGGATACGGCGGCTCCCCCACGCCGAGGCGCTCGCCGAGCTCGCGGAGGATCGCCACTTCCGGACACCTGGCTATGAGGAGCTCGAGCACGGCCTTGCGGATCCTCTTGACGGCAGCCGTGTCCGTTTTGACGGTGCTCCCGTCGACGGCGGGCGTGACGCACGCGGCGACGTGTCCCGTCCGGCCCCGGTGGCTCAACTCGACGATGCAGAGCCGGCACGCGCCGACAGACTCGAGCGCGGGGTGATAGCACAGTGTCGGAATGTAGATGCCCGCGTCACGCGCCGCCTCGAGAACGGTGGTCCCGTCCTCGACCTTGAGCGTTCGGCGGTTCATCCTGAAGCTGACCATCGGCTCCTCACTCGATGTAGATGGCGTCGCCGGCGATGGCGTCGAACTTGCAGATCTCGTAGCAGGCCCCGCACTTGATGCACTTGTCGAGGTCGACGTTGTGCGGCTGCGAGCGCGGCCCGGAGATCGCGTTCACCGGGCACACCTGCACGCACCGCTGACAGCCCGTGCACTTCTCGGGGACCACGCGATACACGATCATGGCCTTGCAGACCTTCGCGGGGCAGCGCTTGTGAAGAACGTGCGACTCATACTCGTCCCTGAAGTAGCGTATCGTCGTCAGGACGGGGTTGGGGGCGGTCTTGCCGAGGCCGCAGAGCGAGGCCTCCTTGATCGCGTAAGCGAGCTCCTCGAGCCTCTCGATGTCGCCTTCCTTGCCCTTAGCCTCGACGATGTCCGTCAGTATCTCCCTCATTCTCTTGATGCCCTCGCGACAGGGCGCGCATTTCCCGCACGACTCCTCTTCGAGGAACGAGACGAAGTAGCGCGCGATGTCCACCATACAAGTGTCCTCGTCCATCACGATGAGGCCGCCCGAGCCCATTATGGCACCGGCCTTCGCAAGCTCCTCGTAGTCGACGGGCAGATCGATGAGGCTCTCCGGAATGCACCCCCCGGAGGGCCCGCCGGACTGGACGGCCTTGAACTTCCGGCCACCCGGCACTCCACCGCCGATGTCGAACACGATCTCCCTGAGCGTCATTCCCATCGGCACCTCGATGAGCCCGGTGTTCACAACCTTGCCGACGAGCGAGAAGATCTTCGTGCCCTTGCTTTCCTTCGTGCCGATGCCCGAGTACCACTCGCCGCCCCTCTCGACGATGCACGGGATGTTCGCCCAGGTCTCTACGTTGTTGATGTTCGTCGGGCAACCCCAGAGACCGCTCTGCGCAGGATAGGGAGGTCGGGGCCGGGGCCGCCCTTCCCTTCCCTCGATCGAGGCCATGAGCGCCGTCTCCTCACCGCAGACGAACGCGCCGCCGCCCCTGACAACGCTGACCCTGAAGTCGAAGTCCGACCCGAGGATGTCGCTGCCGAGGAGACCGTAGTCTTCCGCCTGCTCGATGGCGCGCGTGACCATTCTCACGGCGTGGGGGTACTCGTCTCTCACGTAGACGAAGCCCTCGGTCGCGCCTATCGCCCTCGCTCCGATGACCATCCCCTCAAGCACGGCGTGCGGGTCGGCCTCGAGCAGGCTCCGGTCCATGAAGGCGCCGGGGTCTCCTTCGTCGGCGTTGCAGACGATGTACTTGCTGCCGCTCTCGCTCTCGGCGTTCCTCGCAAGTTCCCACTTGATGCCCGTGGGGAATCCTGCGCCGCCGCGGCCACGCAGCCCCGAGGTCTTCACCTCCTCGACGATTCGCTGCGGCGTCATGTCGAAGAGCGCCTTCGGCAGCGCGGCATAGCCGCCGAGCACGATGTACTCGTCTATCTCCTCCGGATTCAGGAGACCGCGGTGCCGAAGCGCAAGGAGGCGCTGGCTCTTGAAGAAACCCAGGTTCGCAAGCTCGGGGCAGACGTCAGTCTGCGGGGGGCTCTTCCCGGAGGATGTCTTGTCGGACGGGCTCTTCACTCGTAGTTCTCCAGAATGGAGGCGATCTTGTCCTGGGTCACCTTGCCGTGGAAATCCTCGTCGACGACGAATACGGGGGCCAGACCGCAGCACCCGACACACCTGACGCTCTCGAGGGAGAACCGCTCATCGAACGTCATCTCCCCCGCCTTGATACCGAGCTCTCGCTCGAGCTTCTCGAGTATGCCGACGCCGCCCTGGACGTGACACGCGGTGCCGAGACAGACGCTCACCGTGTGCCTGCCTCGCGGCTTCAGGCTGAACGACTTGTAGAACGTCGCCACGCTGTAGACTCTGGGGAGGGGAATCCCCAGCCTGCCGGCCACGTGCCGAAGCGCGTCGTGTGTGAGGTAGCGCATCTCCTTCTGAATGTCCTGCAGGACGCCAACGAGCCTCGAACTCGCGAAGTCGTGCCTCTTCATGACGGAGTCGATCGCTTCGATGCTCTCGAGGTCCTCGAAACTGACGAGGCGGCGGGCCCTCTTGTGCTCGGCCTCCTCGAGAAGCTCGAGTTCGAGCTCGAGAGCGCCTGCGATGATGTCGAGGAGATCCGAGTCCGGTATGGACGCCTCGAGGTAGTAGTAGGCACCGTGCTTGATGGCCTCGACGGCGTCACGCACTGACGGCTCGGTCGCGACCACGACGATGGGCAGTTTCGGGTGGAGATCGTGAATCCTGGTGGTGAGGTCGAGAACGTTCGTCTCTGCTAGGTCGTCGGACAGCAGGACGAGATCGAGTGTACGCTCAGCCAACCGGGCAAAGAGACCAGGCGCAAGACCGACCGAATCGACATCGTACCCCTCCCCCTGAAGAACTCCGCTGAGCTTCGCTTTCACCTCAGCGGATGCCGTTCCGAGAAGAATCGTCAGTCCGTTCATTCTCGCGTGTCCTCTGGGACGTTGACCGCACACCGCAGAGTCCTGGAGGAATCACCGGGGTTCTGGACTCTGGCCTGGTCTCAGGCCCTCCGTTCCTCGCCGGTCCCGAGCACGAACGCAGGGACGATTCGGCCGCCCAGCACGTGCTCGTCTATGATCTCTACTATCTTCTTCTCGTTGAGGTCGGCGTACTTGACGGGCGGCTCGCCGGCGAGTTCCACCGTGGCCATGGGCTCGCGGCAGCACAGGCCCGCGCAGCCGGATGTGGTGATGACGACATCGTCCACCGCGCGCTCCTCAAGCGCCGCCCTGGCAGCGTCAAGGACTTTGCCGGCCCCCGAGGCGAGACCGCACGTACCGAGGTGCACGGTGAGCCGGACGCGCCTTCCGGGCGCGCCCAGGCGCGTGCTCTTCCTGAGTTCGGCTCTGAGTGCATCGAGCCCGTCGCGCGTCAGTTGTGGCATACGGGCAAGGCCGGGACGATTCCCGGCCTTCTCCTTGCTGTCGTCGGCTGGAGGCAGGCAGGAAGCGGCGATCCCGCTTGGGAACTGCAGCTCTTGATGTGGTCGGACCGCCGGGAGCTAGACTCCCGCCTCATGCAGCTTTCCAACAAGACTATACGTGTCGAGGTCGGTGGTGAGAATCGTCAGGTCTGCCCGATTCGCCATCTCAACGACCTCGTCGGCGACCGCTCGTCCGCTCGTCACAATCACGGCGGCGATGTCGACCAGATTCGCGGCGGCCACAACGTTCGTGTGGGTCTGAGTTGTGATCCAGAGACTGCCGGGCGCAGCACCCGCCATCACGTCGCTCACCATGTCAGAGACAAACGCTCCCTGAACCTCCGCGTCATACAGCTCGGTGAGCGGTTTGAGACCCAGCTTCTGGCTCAGCTCGGCCAGGGTCATTGTTCGGACCTCCTCTTCGTTCCGCAGTGATCGGCTGAGTCCGCGAAAGCGCGGCTCACTCGAATCCTGGACGGTGCGCTACGACTGCGATGGCTCAGGCTCCGTCTGGAACATCCCGACGTCCTCGAGCACCGTGCAGCGGCAGACGTCGAAGTCCTTCACGAGCCAGCCGGGCAGCACCAGTATCTTCTTGCCCGGCGTCCTGATCTTGTCGCTGAAGTACTTCCCGAGCACGGCCAGTTTCTCTGCCGTTTCGGGCTTGCGAGCGTCCTCGCGCTTGTACAAGAGCGCGCCGTACACCCACGTCTTCTGTTCCTCGCAGATGCGCGCGATCATGTTGAAGTTGCAGTCCGCGGTGCACCCGGAACAGGTCATGAGACCGAGGAGTTCGTCCAGACGCACCTTCTCGCCGCACTTGTCGCACTTGAGGTTGAACTTGACGGACTGCGAGCTTCCCAGGTAGTCCCAGAAGTGCTCGCCCTCCCGATATTCCTCTTTCGGCGGGATGTGCTCCTCGGCGAAGTAGCTGCGCTCGTCCTTGCAGTGGAAGCACCTCTCGGTGACCATGAATCCGTGGCGCACGTCGGCCATGCTCCAGGAGTGTTTACAGGCTTGCTTCGCCATGGCCCCCTTCCTCTCAGTGCCGACCGCCGACCCGACCGCCGTGGGCCGCATCGACGTGCGGCTCTCCGGGCAGTTCCCGGAGTAGAACGACCGAGGCACAGTGCATCGCACCATGCCCCTCCGTATCTGGTGGACCCCGGGCAACCAAGACACAACCGCAGGTGGACTGCTCTGTCCCGGACGGCCTCCTCTGTTCACTGTGCCGTCATGGTATCCCCTGCGCCATTGTCCGTCAAGGACTCTCTGAGTAGTGGCCAGTCATGCGGGCAGCGGCCCGCGTGCTCGCAACGA
>DAOWCM010000020.1 GCA_030639555.1 Candidatus Eiseniibacteriota bacterium
CCTGGGTCACGTACTGCAGCACCGTGCTTGTGGAAGTCCACGCTTCGCCGACGGAAACGACGTCGGGCTTCACCGCCTTGACGTGCGCGTTGTAGTCCTGCCAGAACTGCAGTGTTGACGCCGTGTTCTGGAGCTGGCTGCCCTCCTCGATGATGTAGAGCACGGCGTCGAGACGGAAGCCGTCAACACCGATGGTGTCGAGCCAGTAGGTGGCCGTGTCGAACATCGAATCCTTCACGGCCGGCGTCTCGTAGTTGAGGTCCGGCATGCTGCTGGTGAAGAGGCCGTAGTACCAGCCCGAGGAATCCCAGTGCCAGACATCCTGGCCCCAGGGCCCGGACCCGCCGGGATCGCTTGGTGACCAGCGGAAGTAGTCACGGAACGCCGGGTTGTTCTGGCGGGACTCCACGAACCAGGGATGTTGATTGGAGCAGTGGTTCATGACGTAATCGATGATGACCTTGATGTCGCGGGCGTGGGCCGCTGCGAGGAACGTCTCGAAATCGGCCATGGTTCCGTAGTCGGGATTGATGGAGCGGTAGTCGACGGCGTCGTAGCCGTGGTAGCTGGGGCTATCGTTGATAGGCATGAGCCAGATGCCTGTGATCCCGAGATCATCGTTGGTGGCAGGGTCGCCGTCGTTGAGGTAGTCGAGCTTGCTCGTCAGGCCCTGGAAGTCGCCGATCCCGTCGCCGTCGCTGTCGTAGAAACTGCGCACGAAGATCTCGTAGAAGACCGTGTCGTTCCACCAGTGCAGCTCGCCGATGCCGCCGCCCGGCGCGTGGTCGTTGTACCAGACGAGGATGGTGTCGTCGCTAGCCGGCACGGTGTAAACGCGGTTGTTGCCGGCGCCGGGGAACTCCTCGCGGCCGTCCCACTGGCCGTTGAGACGGAACTTGAACTCGATGTACTCTGACGGAGTGAAGCCTCCGACGGTGACCTCGTAGATGGTGTCGCCGTCGGCATCGGCTAGGGGTGTGAGCGGGTCGGTGCCCCAGCCGTTGAAGGTGCCGGCGAGGTCCACGAACTCGCTGTCGGGATCGAAGTTGCCCAGCTCGACCTGGTAGGCCATGCGGACCTTGAAAGTGACGTCCACGGCCTGGGCGTTGGTCGCGGTGACGAGCGCCGTGACGAGCGTTATTAGGGTGAGCGCCCTCATCATGCTGCTGCTCATGGCGGCCTTGGCCTTCTGCAAGATGACGTGGGGATGGACGATGAAACTCCGTACCATTATAACACGTCAAGGTCAGTCGACTCCATGCCGCATATTCAGGCGTCTGGGGCCTCTTCAGCTACCGGGAAGGATCTCAGCTACTTGTCGCCAAACACCTCTCCGATTCTGAAGTAGACTCCCCAGTCATCCTTACCAACAGCAACATCGATACCTATGTTGATCTGCTCGGAGGGAATGGCCATGTACCGTATGCCGGCACCTACAGCCGGGAGCAGACCGCTCCACGTGATCTCTTCGGGATCATCGACGGCTGTGGCAACGCCGCCAAATGCAACAACACCCCATTTCCCGTGGACATTCCAGCGATACTCGCCTTGCAGATCATAGACCTGGTTGCCTCTGTGCTTTCCATTGGTGTAGCCACGGATATCATCTCGCCCTACAACGTATTGACCCTCAAAAGGAACTTCACCCGTTGCGACGAAACCGGCACACCTGGCGGCCACCACCTGGTGGTCGCTGAGAGGGAAGAACTTGGTGACATCGAATTCGTACTTATCGTAGATGTAGTCTGAACCCCAGGCATCACGATAGTGGCCTGTTCTGAGGTTCATGTAATGTCCATGGTACGGACTGTAGATATGATCCCGCGTATCGTGTGAGACAATGAGACCCAGGTTGTTCATGTTCTGCCTGGTCGGGTCGCCGGTCTGGCCTTCGATCTCGTACTTCGTCTTTGTCTTCAGATTTACGTACCTCAAGCCCAGATACCATCTCTTGTACACTCTGCGCTGCAGTTCAACCAAGAATGCATCGTGTACGGAGTTGAAATCGATGAACGAACCCGCCAGCTCGTCATAATACTGGAAGTTGACCGAAGCATCTCCGTAGGCCGCAAGAGCGCGGTAGTTGTCTTCGTCCATGTAGAGCTTGGTGTAGAGGGACCAATACCAGGTTCCGTTTGTCGTGTAACCGACCATTGCTCCAGCCATGGACGAAGGTGAAACAGTGTCCGCGGGGGATACCTTGAAGAACGCGTTAGCCAGAGCGGCTAGGTTCCATTCGAAGGCCGGGTCATAGCCGATCACCGGTATGGCGGCGAACTGAACCCTCTTCGATTCCGCAGATGAATCTGATGCCGCTGAGGAATCGGCGGCAACAGATTCGATCGGCTCCATGTCAGACTCCTGAGCATAGAGAACCGACGGCAACAGAACGAGAGTACACAGCAGGAAGACGAAGCCCTTCGACATTCTGCATCCTCCTTCTTCGTGGTTTCGTAGGTCACTCCGCTCTCACGAGCGCATTGATGAATGCGAAGCTACGTTACGCACAGGCTGCACGTCAATGAGAACTGACGAACTGCGGGACCGCCTGGCACGTGCGCGCGATCTGCGGGCCGTGTGCTTGATATCCTGTTCCAGGTGACTGACGAGTGCCTCTCTGCTAGAATCCCACTGGCAGTTCCCGCGCATCGAACAGGATACCAGTGTCCGCAGCCAGAGAGGAGGGTCCCGAATGCCAGCCCACCGCCGGCTCGTCCCGTGGCTGTTCGCTCTCTTCGCCGTCGCCTTCCTGGCCCTTCCAGCTGAACAGTGTGTGGCTCTGCCCGACTTCGCAGCGGAGACCGGACTCGCTTGCAGCGAGTGCCACGAGGATGGTGCGGACGGAGGCTCGCTCACCGAACTCGGCGAGGAGTTCCTGTCCGGCGGCTACGTCCTTCCAGAGGAGACTCCTGAACCCTCCGTCGCGGCGCGCTGGCTCCGCGGTCTCGTCCGGTACGTGCACCTCGTCGCCGGAGTCATGTGGTTCGGCGCCATCGCGTACATTCACATCTTCGCGGGGCCGCGGCGGTTCTCGAAGGGCCTGCCGCGCGCCGAGATGCGGTTCGGGTGGTACTCCATCGTCGTGATGGCGGTGACGGGCACGCTTCTCACTATCTGGAAGCTCGGCTCGCTGGATGAGCTCTGGACCACGGCCTTCGGGAAGGTCTGGCTCATCAAGGCAGGGACCTTCCTCCTGCTCGTTGCCATAGCCGCGGTCGTGACGACCGCACTGAACCGCAAGATGCGCCGGGCGGCCGCCGAGGCCGGTGGGCCCGGAGCGTGCGGACACATACGATTCGCGTTCGATGGGAAGCTCTACGACGCTACGGACAGCAAGTGGTGGAAGGACGGTGTGCACGCCGGGAAGCACCGGGCTGGGACCGATCTCACCCAGGCCATCGGCGACGCTCCTCACGGCCGGGAGGTGCTCGACCGGATAGAGTTGGTGGGCCCTGTGGCGAAAGGCGCCACCGAGGAGCTGCCGAAGGCCGCCAAGGCCTTCATGGTGCTGGCCTACTTCAACCTGCTACTGATAGCGGTCATTCTTTTCTGCGTGTCGTTCTGGGGTTGGGGGCTGGCGCTGCTCGGTTGACGGACAGCCTGTGCGGTCCATGCTAGGCTCCATGATCATGTCGAGCAAGAGCAACTCGCATTCGTGGTCGCGGAGGTAGTTGAGAGCCTCTTCTACCGATGCTCCAAGCTTGCGACGAGGTACTCAATCCGCGCGCGTCTCTCGTCCGCCCGTGTGGACAACGCGAGAAACGCGCGGCCGTGGCGGAGCGCGTCGGCGAACGTCCCGGGGTCCTTGGAGAAGATGTGAGCGAGGTAGAAGTGCGCGTCGGTGCTATTCGGGTGTATCGATAGGGCCTTCTCAAAGTAGGGGATGGCTTCCCTCGGGGTCTCTCTCACCAGGTAGTGAATCGTGCCCAAGTTGATCAGCGCCACGTGTCGGCTCTCGATGTCAGCATCATCGAGAGCCAGAACGGCCTGAAACAGCTGTCGAGCCCTGTCGTGGTTTCCCCGGCTGAGATGGACCGAGCCTAAGGTGCTCATGGCCTTGGGGTCCTTCGGCCGCACCGCGAGCACCTTCCCGAGACAACGCTCGGCCTCATCGTATCGCCCGAGCTCACCGTATACGATGCCGAGGCTCAGGTTCAGGAAGAAGTCGTCGGGGGACGTCTCGAGATCCAGCTCGAGAATCGGCATCGCCTCGGCGGGTTTCCCGCCGGCCATGTAGCTCTTGGCCAGGAGAAGCCTGACGGTGCCGTTCTCCGGCAGGCGCTCATACAGCTCGACAAGAGCCTCCCGTAGCTCATCGTTGCGCGAGTAGGAACTCGCCACGAACGCCCGCTGGTAGAGAAGATACGTCTCCCACACGTCCTTGGGGTCGACGAGATCGCCCTCGAGCCTCACCGCATCCGGTCCACTGCTGGATGCTCTTCCGAAATAGCCCAGGCTGGCGAGCTTTTCGATCATCGCAGCATCGAGTTCATCGGACTCACCCCGCGAAGGAGCGTTCTCATCCCATGTCAGAAGCCCGACGAGCACACCGTCCAGTTCGGAGGCCACGTCGGGCCGCTCCGCGAACAGGTTCTCAAGCTCGCCCGGATCGGCCCTGAGATCGTAGAGCTCCGGGCTCGGCGCCCTGATGTACTTCCATCTCTCCGTCTCGACTCCCAGGAGAGGGCTCCACCCGAAGAGGTCGTTGAGGTGATAGCTCTCAATGTACGCAGGCGGAGCGGGCGCGCGCTCACGCCCCAGGGTTCGCGGCAGGAGGCTCACTCCTTGTACGGAGCGAGGAGGGTCGATCCCGAGGATATCGAGGATCGTCGGAAGGACATCGATCAGCCCTACCTGATCGTCGACGACCTTCCCAGCGGGGAGCATTCCAGGGCAGCTCATGAGTAGCGGGATCCACGTCATGGTCTCGTAGACGAATGCGGAGTGTCCCTCGATCCCGTGCTCACCGAGCGATTCGCCGTGGTCGCCGAAGATGACGATCAGCGTGTTCTCCCTGAGTCCGCTCCTTTCGAGGTACTCGAGGAAGTTCCCGACTTCGGAGTCCATGTATGCGATCTCCCCGTCGTAGGGCCTGCCGCGGTGCCTCCTGTCGTACGGCGACGGTGGTCGGTAGGGCAGGTGCGGATCGTAGAGGTGGATGAACGCGAAGAACCTCCCGTCGGCCTTGTCGTCGAGCCACTGTCTCGCCTCCAGCAGCACCTCGTCTGCCCTGCGCTCCACGCGCGCCGCCCCCAGAGAGCCCTCGAAACCCAGGTCATCGGCATAATGCTCGAAGCCCTGGTCCGTGCCGAAGCTGTGGTCGAGCACGGACGCTGCGATGAACGCCGCCGTCGTATAGCCGCTTGCCCTGAGAATCTCGGCCGCGGTCTCGTTACCCTCGTCCGCGAGAATGCTCGAGTGGTGATGCGCCCCGTGCACGACAGGCGTCGAGCCGGTGAAGACCGTGCTGTGTGACGGGAGGGTGATGGGCACGTGTGTCTTGGCGCGTGCGAATCGCACGCCACCCTTTGCGAACTCGTCGATGGCAGGCGTCTCCGCGTGCTCGTATCCGTAGCACCCAAGCCTGTCGGCCCTGGTCGTGTCGAGCGAAAGGAGGATAACGTTGAGGTCCTGCCGGTGGGCTTGGACGGCGGCAAGTCTGGAATCGCGCTGCGATGTCCTCCGCCAGTTCACCACCAGGATCATTGCTGCAAGGATCACCACGATCACCAGGGCGAACGCGAGGACTTTCCCGGGCTTCGACATCACTGTCCGCCTCCTCGCTCCAAGAGTGCATCCTCTGCTCGGGCGCGGGTCGCTACGCGCCAGCAGCAGTCTACACGAACAGCATCCTGGGGGCGAGCCCGACCTGCCCGGGGTCAAGATTGGGGGAGGACCCACGACTCGATCTCGTTGGTCCCCTACGCAGCACCGCCAGGGGCATCCGGGGGGCCTGTTGCACGAGCAAGAGCGCCCCCGGCACGGGGGCCGGGAGCGCTCAGCCAACTGCGATGCAGAACAGAAGAGACCAAGACTACCTGAAGAACGCCTTGATGCTCCCCCAGGTCTTCTCCTCAACAGGCGAACCGCCTGGGCCGTACAGGACGAAGGCCATGTCGTAGCACTCGCCCCACACGGTCACTGCGTCCGTCCACTCGGGGTATCCGAAGAACGGGCCGTAGAAGGAGGCGCAGTCGTTCCACTGTGGTTCACCGGTGCACCAGCCGAACTGAGGCGGGTAGCAGAAGACCGCGTAGATGCTGACCCAGTAGATGTTGTCCGCCTCCTGCCCGAAGGGCTCGTCGAAGTACTGGACGTAGTGGTACTGCTGGTAGTCCTCATCGAAGTCCTCGGTGAAGACGTGGCATTCCTCCTGGTAGACCATCACCTCCGGATGGCTCGGGGGCCCGGGATTGTCGGTCCAGAACTCAATCACGAAGAAGATGCCTGCGGGAGGCGGCGGGCCGGGGTTCCAGTAGGTGCCCCACCACTCGATGGCGAGGATGGGACCGGTCTCATCGCACAGGAAGTCATCAGCGACCTGAGCGAAGAACGGATAGCAGTCATCTCGCTGGGAAGCGAGGCCGTTCCCGTAGGGGTACGGCACGGGTGTCTGGACCCACTTCACCATCAGATCCGGATCGTCGAGTGGCACCCAGAGACGGCCGCCGCCGCCGGGCCCGGGCATACTGGTGGTGGGAGCTCCGAAGGCGACAGCCGCGATAGCCACCAACGCAATAACAAATGCGAGTCTCATTCTAAGATTCTCCTTCAACAGTCGAATAGCCGCCAGTCATCATCTGGCGAATGGCTGTAACATGCGGGAAGCGCAAGTGGGTATCGCATCACCTCCCCTCAGCCGTGTTCTGGCACGCGAGTAGCTGGTACGCTCGACTACTTGTCAAACTATCGCATTATGTTTGATTTGACAAGTGTTATAATCGCCCAATACATGATTGTCCATTCAGGAACCAATGCCGGATCTCGCGCTACCGCGGCCGTGAACCCCGCCTTCTGCGGGGGGCGGAGTGCTGAACAGGGTTGCGGCTGTTGAGCTCTGATCAGGCATGTGCTAGCCTACTCTTGGAAGTATGGTCCCACCTCGCGCTTGTCACGCGCACAACCTCACCTCACCGGGCCGACCTGCGCCAGACTGGGAATCCTCACTACGAGAGGGAGGCGACCGACATGCGACCCGGACGCTTAGCTCTCACGGTAGCCGTACTTGCCGTCCTCGTGGTACCGGCCGGCGCCGATGTTCACGCGGACTGGGTGGCCGAGTATGATGGTCCTGCCGGACTTGACGACGCAGCCTGCGCCGTCGCGACGGATCCCTACGGAAACGTGTACGTGACCGGGAAGAGCGAGAAGGCCGACGCCTTCGACGACTACGCGACGGTCAAGTACGCCCCGAACGGTAGCGTGGTCTGGGCCGAGCGATACGACGGCATCGGTGCCAGGATCGACAACGCCCGGGACATCGCCGTGGACGCCTCCGGGAATGTGTACGTGACGGGGCTGAGCTGGAACGACACGACAGACTACGACTACGCGACGGTCAAGTACGGTCCCGGCGGCGATGGGGAGTGGGTTGCCTTCTACAACGGTCCGGGCGACTGCGCTGACTACCCGTCGGTGATCACCGTGGACGGTGCGGGCAACGTGTACGTGGCCGGTTTCTCCTGCGGACTGGGGTCGAACCCCGACTATGTGACGATCAAGTACGGCCCCGATGGCGGCGAGGAATGGGTCGCCACCTACAGCGGCCCGAGGGATCTCGTCGATGTCGTGCGCGACATAGCGGTCGACGATGCAGGATACGTCTACGTAACGGGACAGAGCGAGGGGACCGGCACGTCTTCCGACTTCGCGACGATCAAGTACGCCCCGAACGGTGACGAGGAATGGGTCGCGCGGTACGACGGGCCGGGCCACCACGCCGACTCGGGCTACGCCATAGGTCTCGATGACGCCGGGAACGTGTACGTGACTGGGGAGAGCTGGAGCCCCGAGAGCGAGGACGACATCGTGACCATCATGTACGACGCCGACGGCGCCGAGGAATGGGTAGCGATCTACGATGGCCCTGCCGGTGACGATGACATGGCGCAGGGCATCTCCGTGGACGGTTCGGGGGATGTCCGGGTCGCGGGGATGAGTCATGGGTCGGGCGTCGACTTCGACTACGTGACGATAGCATACGACTCAGAGGGCACCGAGGAATGGGCGTCGCGATACGACGGTGGCTGCGGCGACGACCTCGCCTTCGCACTCGTGACCGACGATGCTGGGAACACGTACGTGACCGGGCGGAGCTGGGGTGGCGCCAGTACGTGCTACGACTACGCGACGGTCAAGTACGACGTCGGGGGCACCGAGGAGTGGGTGGCGAGGTACGACGGGAAGGGCGGTCAGCTCGACGAGGCGCTGGACATCGCCCTCGACAGCACGGGCAGAGTGTGCGTGACCGGGCGGAGCGGGGACGGGATGACCGGGTACGACTACGCCACGATCGTCTACTCCGAGGGCGGCGTGACCGGCATCGATGAAGGTGTCGGCCTTGCGCGCCGTGTCCAGCAGAGCATGCCCAACCCCTTCAGCGCGACGACCGTGCTCTCGTTCGAACTTCCGAGGCCCGCATTGGTCAGCGTGAGCGTTCACGACGTCTCAGGACGGCTCGTGCGGACCCTTCTGACCGACGTGGGACGCGGCGTCGGGCGCCACGCCGTCTCGTGGGACGGTTTCGACAACGACGGTCAGCAGGCGGCGTCGGGTATCTACTTCTTCCGCATCCAAGTCGGGACCGAAGCCGTGACGCGGAAGACGGTGTTTCTGAGGTGACATGGAACGGTCGAGCCCGACCGTTCCACATGCTCCAGGGTAGGACTCATACGGCAATCACAGAAGGCTCCTCGCGCACGGACGTGGGGAGCCTTCTCGATGGACAGAGTGCCATCACCGGCGCAACGCCCGCTTGAGCGCGCGTATGTGCGCAGGAGTTGTCCCGCAGCAGCCGCCGATGACCTGGACCCCGAGCTCCAGCAGTTCAGCCGCGTGCTCGGCCATGAACTCGGGCGTCTCGCTGTAGACCACGTGGCCTTCGACCAGCTGCGGCAGCCCGGCGTTTGACTGTATGAGCATCGGCGCGTCGGTGCAGGCGCGGAACTCCCGCGCGATCGCGACCATGTTCTCGATCCCGTTGCCGCAGTTCGAGCCCACCAGGTTCGCTCCCGCCTCCAGAAGGCCCGCCGCCGCACTGGGTACGTCCACGCCCATGATGGTGTAGAAGCCGCGCGGTATGGCGTCGAAGGTCATGGTCGCCATCACGGGGATGTCGGCAGAGACGCCGCGCGCCGCTTCGATCGCGAGCTTCGCTTCGGAAAGATCCGTCATCGTCTCCACGCACAGCACGTCAACGCCGGCCTCGACCAGGCCTTTGATCTGCCGGCGGAAGCTCTCGCGCACGTCGTCCGGTTCGGCATCTCCGTAGGGGAGAAGCGTCCGGCCGCACGGCCCACAGGAGCCGGACACGTAGGCCTTCCCGTCCACGACCTCCCGCACCGCCTCCACCGCCAGCCGGTTGATCTCCTCGGTCCGATCATCGAGCCCGTATGCGGCGAGCTTGAGCGCCGAGCCGCCGAACGTGTTGGTCTGCACGACCTCCGCGCCCGCTTCGAGATAGAGCCCAGCCACCTCGCGCAGCACCTCCTGCCGCGACAGGTTGAAGGACTCGGGGGCATCGCCCGGCTCGAGCCCGTGCTCCATGAGGAAGCTGCCCATGGCGCCGTCCGCCACGAGGACCGGTCCGTTCTTCACGCGTTCCAGGAATGGCTGCATCATCACTCCGCAGGTTCGGGGTGACCCCGTGGGTCTACGTCGCGCCGCTACCCCATGAGTTCCCTGACGCACTCCACCGCGTTGGCCGCATCGAATCCGTAGCCGTCCGCACCTATCTCGCTCGCGTACTCCCGGGTCACCGGCGCACCGCCGACCATCGTCCGGACCGACGAGTCCAGTCCCTGCTCTTTGAGCAGTGAGATCACCTGCTTCATCCCCGGCATGGTCGTGGTCAGGAGCGCGGACATCCCGATGACATCGGCGCCGGACTCGCGCGCGGTGTCCACGAACTTCTCCGGGGAGACGTCCTTCCCGAGGTCGATGACCTCGAACCCCGCACCGCTCAGCATGATGCCGACCAGGTTCTTCCCGATGTCGTGCAGGTCTCCCTTGACGGTGCCGATGACCACCTTCCCGCGGCTGTGCAGGTCGGTCTTGCCCAGGTGAGGTTTCAGGATCTCAACACCCGCGTTCATCGCACGGGCCGCCAGCAGCACCTCCGGCAGGAATATGTCGTGCGCCCGGAACCGGTCGCCGACCACCTGCATGCCAGCGAGCAGTCCTTCCTCGAGGATCTTCGGGGCGGAAAGCGACTGGTCCATGGCCGATTGCGTCAGCGAGCGGACCTCCCGGTCTTCCCCGCGCTCGAGCAGAGCGGCGATCTGTTCCAGAATCTCCATGCTGGTCTCCTTGGGGCCGTGTCTATGCCAGCTCTTTGATCCGCCGCCTGCAGTCGTGCGTCGGGCAGGCCGAGCAGAAGCTGTAGTCGTCTGTGAACTTGTGGATTTCCGCCGGTCCAATCACCATCACGCCGGAGATGGACTTGATCGGCTCCATCAGGCAGCTCTCTGTTAGCCGGATGCCGATCTCCTCAGGTCCGAGCGCGGCGAAGAGCGCCCGCTGGCCCGTGAGGTTCCAGCCGCAGTAGCCCGGGCTGTAGCGCAGGATCCGCGAGGCCGCGCCGGCTCTTCCGTCCGTGCGCGCGTCCTCCAGCACGATGCCGTCCAGGTGGACGCACGCTCGCTCCGTTCCCTCGGAGGCGGCCGCGTCCAAGGTTGCCCCGAGCGCGACCTTCCCGTCGTCGAAGAGCGCCGAGACACGGTCACTGAGCGAGGCGCCCAGCGTGACGGCGAAGAGCGTCAGTACATCCGCCCGCGGGAAGATCTCGAGAAGTGGGGAAGGACTGTCGTTGTCGCCCGCTCCCTCGTAGATGGCGGCGAATCCGTCCTCATCGACTTCCGCGACTATCCCCTTGGGACGGGCCTCGGACCGGAACTCCTCGAGCGCCGCAGCGACCAGCCGCTCGACTCGCGCTCCCTGGTCCTGGCCGCCCGGCACGCCCATCGCTCGGAGGACGGCGCCCTCCGTTGGCACGACGGATATGAGTGGGATGTCGATCAGCTTCTTCATCGATGCGTGGTGTCCCTTCCGCGAGCCCCGCGACTGCCCTACGGCTCCCGGTGCGGCAGTTCTTCCATCCCGTGCTGCTTCGCCTCCGCGCTCATCAGCTCGACAAGCTCATCCTTCACATCGTCGGGCAGGCGTGACGGCTCGTACTCGTCGAGGTGCCGCTGAACCTCGTGGTGCGCGCGCTCCCCGAGAGTCGTCGAGCCCTCTTCCTGCCAGCGCGGCAGGTTGGCGCGCTCGATCACGGGGCCGGGGAAGTGGTGCTCGCTCCTCAGGTGCTTGCGCGTGTGATCGGCGATCAGGAGGTGCTCCTCACGGAGCATCTCCTCGAAGAGCGGCCTGGCGGGGAAGTCGTCCTTCGGCTCGATCCCGCGGACCATGCGCTGCACGAGCCCGCAGATCTCGTTGTCCACGACGAGCTTCTCCAGAGACATGCAGCGTTCGAAGTCGAGCATGCCCGGCCCCGAGACGCTGTTGATGCCTGCGAGCGCCGCGAGCGTCGCGCCCATCGAGGTCTCGAGCCCCGCCTGGGCGTCGAGCGCCTTGGCGTCGCTCAGGGCAATGTACGCCTGCGTGGGAAGACGCAAGTGCTTGCCTATCTCGGTGTAGGCGCAGTCGATCATCTGCGTCTCGATAGCGCCCATCGGGGTCGTCTCGTAGCGGATGTCGAACGCCGCGGGCGAGCCGCCGTAGAGAACGGGGCAACCGGGGTTGGCCAGCTGGCTCAGGACCACACCGCTCAGTGTCTCCGCGGTGTGCTGGACGAGGCTGCCGACGATGGTCACCGGCCCCATGAACCCCAGAAGCGGCATCGATACGTACTCGACCGGCACCGAGTCGGCGGCGCAGTCGAGGAGGTTCTGCGCGGTCACGTTGCTCCATTTGAGCGGCGCGGTCGGGCAGCACGAGAAGATGGTCAGCGGCTTCGCTGCGAGTTCGCTGGCCGTTCCACGGACCGCGAGCTGCAGGTCCCGCATCAACCGATAGGATTCGATCGTGAAGGCGCCCGTGACGACGGGCTTCTCTCCGTAGAGGAGACAGATCAACAGCCGGTAGCTGTCCTGGATCGCGCCCGGCACGTCACTCGCGATGAAGGCGGTGCTCTGGGCCTCGATGTGCTCCATCCGACTGGTCAGCTTGGTGAATCGCACGAGGTCGTCTGTCACAGGCGTGCGCATCTCGCCCGAGTCATGGTCGAGCACGGTGATCCCAGAGGACCCTGGCGTGAAGTGCACCTTGTCGCCAGCGAGATCGTGGGTCTGGTCGCCGAGAACGTCGTAGAGGGCGAAGCCGCTCGGTGCCTTCGCTATCGATTCCATCACCAGAGACTCGGGGAATGTGATGCGGCCGCTTCCCTGATTGACCGCGGCGCCGTGGTCTGCCAAGAGCGCCACCGCGCTGTCGTTCTGGATCTTCATCCCGAGCGTGCCGAGGAGGTCGAGTGCCTCGCTGATGATCCGCCCGATCAGTTCGTCGTCGAGGAACTGCAGTCTTGGGCGCATGGCTTCTCTCCTCGCAGTAGGACTGTCGGTCAGCCCGAACGAAGAACACGACAATCATCCTATGATTCAGGGAAGAAGTCCAGAGCAGGAAGGACCGCTGGGTCGGGCCGCTTGCTGATTGGCTAGTTGTAGAGAGCCTTGATCGCGCCCCAGGTCGTTGCCTCGACCGGGGACGTCCCTCCGAGGAAGTGACCGTTGAAGGTCAGCGACAGGAGCGGAAGGGAGTCATCGAAGCTGGCATCGGTTTCCAGTCGGAGCCGGACATCGAAGAAGGCATCCGGGTGCGCGGTGAAGTAGCTGCCCACGTTCGTCGGGTCCGCGCGCTGGCCGTCTTCCAGGCTCTGCTCCAGGATCACGACAGCGGCATCTGCAAGATGCAGCCCCTCGGGCGTGTCCACGCGAAGAGAGATCTCATGCACGGCGTCCCGACTGAACTCCACGTGGCACACGAGCTCTGCCGAGGAATCGTCCAGGAACACGTCGAAGAAGCGTTCGGGGTCGACTATCGGCAGCTCCGGATGCAGCGCGAGCAGCGTCCCCGGTTCCCCGTCGAGCGATGTCAGCTCTATCAGGAGGTCAACGGCGGCTTCCGTGGGGAACGCTGCGCTGTCGGGACCGGCGCAGTACGTGACGTCGAAGTACAAATACTCTGTGAAGTCGCACCCTGGCACGTGGCCCTCGACGGACATCAGATTCGTGCCGAGAGGGTCGCCCGCTCCGTCCGCTGCCCTTCTCACACCGAGAGCCAGCTGTCCATCGCGCTCGAACGTGCCCGATACTTCATGGGCAACGTCGGTTCGGTGGCAGGCTGTCGGGTAGGGAGGTCCGGTGACGACTTCCAGGTCGGAGACGACATCGAAGAATGAAGGGGCCGCGACGGCTGTTGAAGCCACGGCCAGCAGTGCCAGCGTCGCCACTGTTGTGATAAGTCCGCTGCCGCGCATTGGTGCAATCTCCTCGCTCCACAACCTAGCGTCGCTGACCTGCCCGATGGTCTGGGTACGACCGTTTCGATGCAGGTCTACTCCAAGTAACTCATTATAGCACAGAAGAGCCCTTCGGGCAAAGACGCGTCCAAACTACAGTGCGCGGACGAAGGAGCATCGGTGATGTGGCGGACCCGCTGATCTCGCGGAGTTCCATGCATCTTGATGCTAGTAGGCAAGTATTGTAAGATAGCGTAGACACATGAGTGCTCCACCCTGCGCTGTGCGACACACCCATCTGACAGAACGCGAGGGGGTCACGTGAAGACCATCCTGGCAACGACCGCCCTTCTGCTCTGCCTGTTCGCCTCGTCCGGGGCCGACTACGACCTGCTTGAGGGTCTCGATGTCGGTGGCCTTGCCTTCACGGAGTTCGAGGTCGGCGACAGATACGTCGCGTACTTCCATCAGCGGAAGATCGGAGACGCGATCGTCGAGAAGAATCACATCGTTTACAGGTTCGATCAGGCAACGCACGAACTCCTGGAGAGAAGATCGCAATGGCGGGAGGATCTGCCGGATGAGCTCCCGGCGCTGCGGCTGACCCAGGAGAACGCGGAGGCACTGGCCCCCGGCGAGGTCCAGTTCGGCAAGCTCTACATCATCTCTCCCGACTCCGATGTCTTCCCCCTTGATCCTACGCCCGAGAATCCGTGCTGGGTCGTGCGCAGCGTAGATCAGAGCGGCGTCATCACAGTGAGTATCTTCGACG
>DAOWCM010000347.1 GCA_030639555.1 Candidatus Eiseniibacteriota bacterium
CCCGATCTGTTCGATCCTGCCCTTGATGTCCGACTCTTTTCCCGCGCCCTCGACAATCGTCGTCGCGTCCTTGTCGATGACGATCCGCTTGACCTGACCCAGGTCGTCCAGAGTCGCGGCCTCGAGCTTGAGGCCCCTCTCCTCAGAGATGACCTGCCCGCCCGTCAGAAACGCCATGTCCTCGAGCATCTCCTTCCGGCGGTCGCCGAAGCCGGGCGCCTTGACGGCCGCGCCCTGGATGATCCCGCGGAGCTTGTTGACCACGAGCGTCGCCAGGGCCTCGCCGTCGATATCCTCGGCGACAATGAGGAACGGACGACCCGTCTGTGCGATCTTCTCGAGAATCGGAACCAGGTCACGCATCGACGAGATCTTCTTGTCGTGCAGCAGGACGTAGGCGTTCTCCAGAACGGTCTCCATCCTCTCGGCATCGGTCACGAAGTAGGGCGAGAGGTAGCCGCGGTCGAACTGCATGCCCTCGACCACGTCCAGAGAGGTCTCGATGCTCTTCGCCTCTTCGATCGTTATGACGCCGTCCCTGCCGACCTTCTCCATCGCGTCCGCGAGGAGTTCGCCGATCTCCGTGTCGTTGTTCGCTGAGACCGTTGCGACCTGCGCGATCTCCTCACGACCCTTGACGTCGCAGCTGAGCTTCTTCAGCTCTGCGATGGTGACCTCGACGGCCCTCTCGATACCCCTCTTCAAATGAAGGGGGTTGGCCCCGGCGGTCACGTTGCGGAGTCCCTGAGCCACCATCGACTGCGCGAGCACGATGGCGGTTGTCGTACCGTCACCGGCCACGTCGGCGGTCTTCGTCGCGACTTCCTTGAGCATCTGAGCGCCCATGTTCTCGTAGGGCTCCTCGAGCTCGATCTCCCTCGCTATGGTGACGCCATCATTGGTGATGACGGGCGACCCGTACTTCTTGTCGAGAATGACGTTGCGGCCCCGGGGACCGAGCGTGATCTTGACGGCGTTCGCCAGCTGGTCCACGCCCCTCTTCAGATGCTCCCTCGCCGCGGAGTCGAATTCCACCTGCTTCGCCATGCTGCTACTCCTCGTGTGTCGTCTGGCCTTCGGCTGTCCTCACCGCCCGCCATTAGAGAATCGCGAGAATGTCGTCGTCCTTCATGAAGAGATACTCTTCGCCGTCGACAGTGATCTCGCTGCCAGACCACTTCCCGAAGAGGATCTCGTTCCCGACCTTGACCTCGACCTCGATACGCTCGCCGTCGTCGTTGAGCCTGCCGGGACCTACGGCAACGACCTTGCCCCTCTGCGGCTTCTCCTTCGCCGAATCCGGAACTATGATGCCGCCCGCCGTCTTCTGCATCTCCTCCTCGAGCCTCTTGACCAGAACGCGGTTGGACAGAGGCTTGATGTTGAGCTTCTTCTTCGCCATGTCGTCCTCCTTCGGGGGATGTGCCTGCAACCATGCTTCTAGCACTCAGATTGACAGACTGCTAATCTATGCGAAGTCGGGCCGCTGCGCAAGCTCTTTCTGCCATGCACAGGCGGCCCGATTCTTGACATTTCGTACCGCTACGCTCCCGTGACTCTCCTGTGGATCGCGACGAGACCCGTGAGCGTCAGGTCAGGCTCAACCGACTCGATCGTCTTCGAGAATGCCGCGATCGTACCAGCCAGTCCCCCCGTCGCGATGACGCTCGGGCTTTCACCCCACTCCTCGATGATGCGGCGCACGATCTCGTCCACCTGCCCGACAGCGCCGAACACAATCCCGGATCTCATCGCCTCCTCGGTCGTCCTGCCCATGACGTTCGGCGGCGCGTCCACGGCCACCCTCGGGAGCAACGCGCCCCGGCGGAACAGGTTCTCCGCCGACGTGACGACCCCGGGCGCGATCGCACCCCCGAGGTAGTGTCCGTCAGCGGTCACGGCATCGAAAGTCGTGGCCGTGCCGAAGTCCACGACTATGACGGGACCCTCTATCGTCTCGTGTACCGCCACCGCGTTGGCCAGTCTGTCCGGACCGACCTCCTTCGGGTCAAAGTACTCGATGGTTATCCCAAGCTCGAGCTCCGGGCCTACGACCACGGGCGTCACACCGAGCAGACGGTCAGCCATGTCCGCCAGCGCCGACGTCAGCGCCGGCACCACGGAGCACACGACCACGCCGCGAATGTCGCTGAATTCGACTCCTGACTGCCCGCAGAGTTCCCTGATCAGAATGCCGAACTCATCGGATGTGCGCCTGGCGTCACTTGCCATGCGCCACCTGTGCCGCAGCTCGTCTCCCTCGAAGAGTCCGACCACCGTGTGAGTGTTGCCTATGTCTATCGCCAGAAGCATATCATCCTCCGGACAGCGCCACGATTGCTGATCGCTCACTGGCCGCAACCAGCGCTAGACCAGCCTCAGCACGACCATCGCGGATGCAACGGCAACCAGCAGACTCGTGAGCGTGCCTATCAGGTAGTAGTCTGAGAAGTCCTGGTTCTTCAGTTCGGGGAATCTGGCAATCGACTTGGCTGCCACGACCAGGCCCAGTGCCGCCCACTGGCCATTGAGCACGAGAACATAGACAAGCAGGCGTTCGAGATAGCCTACGGTCCGCCCCATCGAAAGGGTGCGACTGACTTCTGCCTGCCCCGCCGCCGAGAGGTTCAAGGACGAAAGAGCGCCTTTCCGAGTCCGGCTCACGACCGTCGTCCTCAAGCAACGACCCGTGGCTCGAACGCGTCTTCCCGGCCCGCCGAAGACGTCTGTGAACTCACTCAGCATCTTCAAGACTATCGTGTACCCACCCCTTATGTTGAAGATGCCCCCGGCAACCACCACTGCCCCCCGCGTCCAGAAGGGGAGCCACGCACCCA
>DAOWCM010000038.1 GCA_030639555.1 Candidatus Eiseniibacteriota bacterium
GCCCACACGGACGCGTCCCAGTAGTCGCTCGGCGCCCAGTAGTACCCGAAGTTCCGCACGAACCGGCCCTCGCCCTCCGTGATCCCGAGCTCGAGCTGGGGAAGCAGGAAGCCGGAGTGACGCTCCTTCCTGATGGGGAATACATAGAACGGCAGCGCAAGCACCGGGATCTCGCCGATGTAGAGGATGACGGGCTTCGCGACGACCTTGTCGTCCAGGTAGATCTTCATCCTGTGCGACACCAGGCAGTAGTGAGGGTCGGGATTGGAACAGGTCGTGTAGGTCCCGTGGCGCACCTTGAGCGTGCCGTCTTGCTCCCGGACGATGTGGTCGCCGTAGTAGAGGCCGTCCTCGAACGTCGTCACGCCGCCGTCGATGGTTCCGGTCTTCCCCTTCAGGTCATAGCTCAGGTGCGCGCCTACAAGCCTGTCTTGTCTTTCGCGGAGGTCCGGGTTCCCGGACGCCTCCAGGACCTGCTCGCCCGGGTCGAACATGATGTCATCGGCCAGAAGGACGGTGGTCTGCTGCTCGACCTGTGCCGCTCCGGTCAAGACGATCCGGTTGCGGGCGACGTAGTAGTTGATCTCGTCGCTTTGGTAGACGATGGTGTCGAACGCGATCGAGTCGGCGGGCGACTCGGGCATCGGGGCGTCGAGTTGCTCCGCGGCCGCCTCACTCTCAGGCTGTTCGGCCGGTTCCGCGCCCTCGGGGGGCCCGACCGGCGGCGCGGGCTCGGCTGTCGCCGACGCTTCCGGCGGGAAGGAATACGTGCCCGAGGCCTGCCCCCGGAAGACCACTCGCTTGATGCGGTTCTCGGTGAACAGCACATCGATGGCCCGTGACGTGACGAAGTTCCTCTCACCCGACCCTCCGACCGAGTGCTCGCTCTCCGCGTGCCCTCTGACGGTCGTGAGAACGGGTTGGCCCTCTTCCATGAACATGGTCAGCGTGTCGCCGCCCACGACACCGTGCGACCGGTCCTCCCCCGGTTCATCAGGCTCGATGTGATACGTGGCCCGGGCGTTCCCGATGGAGACGACACGCGAGACCTCGCCGTCGTCGGTCGAGACCCTGATGAGGTTGCCGGTCAGCCGGTCCTCGCCCTGCTGCACGGACGGGTCGCCCACGAGCACGATGCTGCCGCCCCTGCCGAGCGACGCGGCCCTCGCGCGGGCCGTGATGTCCTCGCGCTCGATCGTCACACCGCCGAAGGCGCGGATGGCGTCGGTGGCCGTGCTGAACTCGATGACGTCCGCGGTGAGCGTCCCGCCCTGCGTTCCCTCGTCATCGTAGGTCTTGAGCGTCGGCCCCTTCGAGGCCCTCCCCTCACCGGTGTCGAAGTCGTAGACGAGCGAGCCTGCGAGGAGCTCGGAGGTGGCGTCGCTGTCCCGGGAGCGGACGTTGCCCCGGCAAACGGCGACGTTCTCTCCTCTCAGCATGTGGATCCTGTCGGCGGTGGTCGTGGCGGACGTGTCCGTGTAGGAGGCGTTGCCCCGGAGATACGCGACGTCGGTGTCCAGGAAGTAGTCCAGGGTGTCACAGCGAATCGTTCGCCCGGCATCCTCGCCGGTGACGTTGCCGAAGATGACGACGTGGCCTTCACTCTCATAGTAGACGCCGCGCGCCCCTCTGAGCGTCGCTCCCAGACGGGTTACTGTCACGTTCTCCGCGAGCCGCACGATCCTGCCCCGGGGGCCTTCCTCGGCCTCCACGCGCTCGGCGGTGATCATGAACTGGTCGGAACCGGGCTCATCAAGGACGGCGGCAAGAGAGGGAACCGCCGGCCAGGCGGCAATCGCCAGCGCGATAAGAAGAGAGATGACTGTCGGGGACAGCTTCACAGGGACACCGCCGGATTCGGGAACAGCACTGCCCGCGGAGTCTCGGCTCACGCTCCCACGGGCGGGAACTCGTCGCGGGCCAGGAGGGCCGCACCGACGACCCCGGCGGTATTGCCGAGTTCGGCCGGGACCACCCGGGGCAGCGAGACGCTGCTGCCGTAGCAGCGTTGGGTCATCTCGGCGCGCGCCGGCGCCAGGAGCGGCTCGCCGGCGGCCGCCACTCCACCGCCTATCACTATCACGTCGGGGTCGAGGATGAGGACCAGGTTCGCCAGACCGGCGCCCAGCGCCCGCCCCACTTGCTTCAGGGCTTCCGTCGCGACCGCGTCGCCCGCGGCGGCGGCCTCGCCGACCTCCTTCGCGGTCAGGGCCGTCGTCGCTCCCGTCACGACGAGAACCGACTCCCGTCCCTCGTCTAAGAGCCTGCGGACGCTCCGGACCACGGCCTCGGCGTTCGCCAGTCGCTCGAGGCAACCCGCGTTGCCGCACGGGCACGGATCCCCGTCGCGTTCTATCGTCGTGTGGCCGACTTCGCCCGCGAATCCGCCGCCCCTGTAGAGATCGCCGTTCAGGATGATGCCGCCGCCGATGCCGGTGCCGATAGTTAGAACGACCGTGTTGGTTGCGCCGCGGGCCGCGCCGACCATGTACTCGCCGTATGCCGCGGCGTTGGCGTCGTTCTCGATGCAGGTCGGAAGTCCCAGCGCCTCCGCGACCATCCGTCGGAGTTCGACGTCGCGCCACTCGGGAAGATTCGGAGAAAGGCGGACCACTCCCGCGGAAGCGTCGACGAGCCCCGCCGACCCCACGCCGCAGGCAACGATCTCGTGGTCCTCGTTCGCGCTGGTGAGGTTCTGCGTCAATCTGGAGACGACATCGACGGCGTCGCCGGCCGCACCTCCCGACCAGGGCATGCTCAGGAAAGCGACAGGAGCGCCCTCCTCTGATACGAGCGCGGCCTTGATGTTCGTGCCGCCTATGTCGATGCCCAGATAAGCCCTCACGCCGGCCTAGCCCTCCCTGCCGTAAAGCAGGGACTCGCCGGTCTCCTTGTCGAAGAAGTGCAGCCTGGCCGTGTCGAGCACCAGGTCAACATCGGTGTTGACCGAAGGAGGCGTCCGGACGTCGATGCGGGCGACGAGGTCCTTCCCGCCGACGGCGAAGTAGAGGAATATCTCGTTCCCCATCGGCTCGATGACATCCAGGTGGGCGCGCATCGGGGCCGAGGATTTCAACCTGCCGACATCCGCGGTCTCGTAGATGTCCTCGGGGCGAATGCCCAGCACGATGTCCCGACCACCGTAGTCGGCGAGGAGTCCGGCCATCGGCTCCGGGATCTCCGCCTTGAACGCGGCGGATACGGCCATCAGTTTCCCGTCTTCTTTCTCGATGCTGGCGTCGACGAGGTTCATCGCCGGGCTGCCGATGAAACCCGCGACGAACTCGTTGATGGGATTGCGGTAAATCGTCAGGGGGTCGGCAACCTGCTGTGCGATGCCGTCCCTCATGACGACGATGCGGCTACCCATCGTCATCGCCTCGACCTGGTCGTGCGTCACGTAGATGATGGTCGCCTTGAGCCTCTCGTGCAGCTTGCTGATCTGTGTTCTGGTCTGGACCCTCAGCTTGGCGTCGAGGTTCGACAGGGGCTCGTCAAAAAGGAAGACCTTGGGCTTCCTCACGATGGCCCGGCCCACCGCGACCCTCTGACGCTGTCCGCCCGAGAGCGCCTTGGGCCGGCGGTCCAGCAGCGATGAGATGTCGAGGATGTCGGCGGCCTCTCGCACACGCGCGTCGATCTCGTCCTTCGAGTACTTCCTGAGCCTCAGGCCGAACGCCATGTTGTCGTAGACAGACATGTGCGGGTACAGCGCGTAGTTCTGGAAGACCATCGCAATGTCGCGGTCCTTGGGCGGAACGTCGTTGACGAGCCGGTTGTCTATCAGGATCTCCCCGTCGGTCACCTCCTCCAGCCCCGCCACCATCCTGAGCAGAGTGGACTTCCCGCACCCGGACGGCCCCACGAGCACGACGAATTCCCTGTTTTCCACCTCGAGGCTGACATCGTTGACCGCGACGACCTTGCCGTCGAAGACCTTCGTTACTCCCCTCATGCTAACACTGGCCATGATGCCTCCTAAGGCCCCACGCGGCTTGGAGTGCCCGGCTACAGCGCCTGCCCGACGCCCAGACTGGTCAGGATATCGCCAACAGTGTAGTGGGAACCCGTGACCAAGACAAGGTCTCCTTCGCGGGCGTCCGAGAGCGCGCTCTTGAGCGCCGCCCCCGCGGTGGGGACGACACGATGAGGAAACTCGAGTTCCTCGGCGACGGAGTTCAGAGCCTCGAGATCGGCGGCCCGCTCGCTGGCCGGTCTCGTCAGAATCACGAGATCCGCGCGGTCGCGAAATGCCGAGAGGAACCCGCGCACGTCCTTGTCGCCCATTATGCCCACGACGGCAATGAGCCGGTCGTAGTCGAAGACGTCCGGCAGAGACGACAGGAGCGCTTCCGCCGCGTCGGGATTGTGCGCGACGTCGGCCACGATCGTCGGGCGCTGGTCGATGACCTGCATGCGCCCCATGCAGCACGCTTCCGAGAGACCGCGTCGCAACACGCTCTCCGAGAGCGAGAAGACACCGAGCGTGTCCAGCTCGTGCAGGGTCACGACGGCCACGCGGGCGTTGTCGACCTGATGCCGGCCGAGCATCGCGATGGACAACGCCTCGTACGACGTGGCGTCGTACTCAAGGTTGAACACGCTCCCGTTCGAGGAGGTCGAGATCGCGTCGATCGGAGCCTCCTCGAGCACTGAGACGAATCGCGCCTTTCTTGCCGCAGCGACTCCACGGATGACGTCGAGGGCGTCGCCGTCGGCGCCCGTCACGACGGCGCCCGACTCGCGTATGATGCCCGCTTTCTCCGACGCGATCGCCGCGATATCGCTCCCGAGTATCTCGGAGTGGTCGACCGCGATCCCGGTGATGACCGACAGCACGGAACCGAGCACGTTGGTCGCGTCCAGCCGCCCGCCGAGACCCACCTCTGCGACCGCAATGTCGACGCCCTCCTCGGCGAAGTAGAGCGCGGCCACGGTGGTGGCGATCTCGAAGAAGGTCGCCTCCATCTCCTCTGCAGCAGGCTTGAGCCTGTCGACGAGTTCCACCACCCGTTCCGGGCGGATGGGCTCATTGCCTATGAGAATTCGTTCGGTGAAATCGACCACGTGCGGTGAAGTGTAGAGCCCCGCCCTGATGTCGTGCTCGCGCAGGACGGAGGCTATCATGCAGGAAGTGGAGCCCTTGCCGTTGGTGCCGCCCACGTGGACGATCCCGAACTGCTCGTGCGGCGAACCGACGGCCCCCAGCAGCCACTCGACGCGCTCGAGGCCGAGCTTCATCGTGAACCTGTGGCGGGCGAACAACCAGTCGAGGCACGCCCTGTATGACTCAGAGGCCTTGCTTTCTTGCCTGGCCAAGCGCGTCCTCCGCCGGATCGCGGTTGTCGTCCGAGAAGAAATCCAGAAGCTTCGCGAGGGCGCCTTTCAACTCCTTGCGATGAACGATCATATCGATCATCCCGTGCTCGAGCAGGAACTCGGACCGCTGAAATCCGTCCGGGAGGTCCTGCTTGATCGTCTGCTGGATGACTCTGGGACCCGCGAAGCCGATGAGCGCGCCGGGCTCAGCGACAATCACGTCTCCGAGGGACGCGAAGCTCGCCGTGACGCCGCCCGTCGTCGGATGCACCTGGATCGCGATGTGCGGCAGACGCTCCTCGTGCAGCTTCGCCAGCATCGCGCTCGTCTTCGCCATCTGCATCAGCGAGAGGATACCCTCCTGCATCCGCGCCCCGCCCGAGCTCGACAACGTCACCAGCGGTATGCGCTCCTCGATGGCCATTCTGGTCAGGCGCGCGATCTTCTCGCCCACAACGGATCCCATGCTCCCACCGAGAAATCTAAAATCGAGAATGGCCAACATCGTGAGGTGCCCGTCGATCCGGGCGCTTCCCGTCATGACGGCCGATCTGCGGCCCGTCTTCTTCTTGGCGTTGCTGATGCGTTCGGTGTAGCTCTTGGAGTCCACGAACCCCAGGGGGTCCTCCGACTCGATGGCGGTCAGGAGTTCGACGAACGTGCCGGGGTCCGTCAGGATGTCGCGGTACTGGTCGGCCGAGATCCGGAAGTGGTACCCGCACTTGTTGCAGGTCCAGAGGTTCCGCTCGAGTTCCTTGTGGTAGATGATTTCGCCGCAGCCCTCGCACTTGCGCCAGAGACCGTCCGGCATCTCGCGCCTCTTGGCGTCCTTGATCCCGGGCTTGCGTCGCTTCAGCCAGGATACCTGGTCCATGGTGGATGCTCCTTCTCAGCCGCTCGAAGTGCGGTTCGCCCTTCACCGGTCGCCCTGGTCGCGACGGCGACCCCGCAGGGCATTGGCTCCGCTGTCATTATAGCCTCTCGAGGGTGTTCGATACGAGGGAAACGAGCGCGCCCGCCCCACGCCTACCGGCCTCGAGAACCTCCTCGTGGGTGGTCCCGTGGAAGCGCCCGGGCAGCGGGACGTTCGTCAGGAGCGCTATCCCCAGGACGTCCAGCCCCCTCGAGTGAGCCGCCTGCACCTCCGACACGGTCGACATCCCCACCGCCCTGGCCCCCATCAGCCTGGCCATCCGTATCTCGGCCGGGGTCTCGTACGTCGGCCCGAGAGAGCCCATGTAGACGCCCTCGCGGAGCCTTATCTTCCGGTCGGTCGCGGCCTCCCGGGCCAAAGCCTTAAGGCGTTCGGAGTAGGCGCCGGCCATTCGGAACGTACTCTGCGGCAGTTTCCTTGAGCCCGACACAGCCGCGATCTGGTCGCTGATGAGCATGAGGTCCCCCACATCGAAGCCGGGGTCGATCCCGCCGGACGCGTTGGTGATCACGAGCACTCCCGCTCCCAGCTGTGCCGCGAGCCGAACGCCGAACGTCACGTCATCGGGGGGCAGCCCCTCGTAGTGGTGGACCCTCCCCGAGAGCACGAGCGTGCGCTTTCCCCCGAGGGTGCAGCCGACTACCGCGCCGCGATGTCCACTGACGGCCGTGCGAGGGAATCCGGGGATGTCCGAGTAGGGTACGACGAGCACGTCGCCGAGCCCGTCCACGAAAGAGGAGAGCCCGGACCCCAGAACGACGGCCACGTCAGGATCTGCGAGGCCGCGATCGAGGAGCATTCTCGTGGCGGCGGAGACGGCAGCAAAGTCCGTGTCACGCGGACGTGTCAATTCCCCTCATCCCGGGACGGGATCGTCTTGAGCATGACGAGCGCGTCCTCACCGGTGTCCGAGTAGTACCCCTTGCGCAGGGCGACGGGTATGAAGCCGTGGTCTTCGTAGAGAGCGATGGCGCGTGTGTTCGAGACGCGAACCTCGAGCGTCGCCCGCGTCACGCCGCGCTCGAAGGCAGCGTCAAGGCAGTGCGCGAAGAGCGCCCGCCCGACGCCTTCTCCCTGCAGCGACGGCGCGACGGCGATGTTGCCGACGTGCAACTCGTCATCGACGAGCCACGAGACCAGGTAGGCGACGACGTCACCCTCTTTCTCGGCGACCCAGGGAAACGCGCACCTGTCGGCGGCGAGCTCGGCCTCAAACGAGGTCCGCGACCAGGGAAGCGGGAAGATCTCCTCCTCGATCGCGCACACTCGGTCCAGGTCTGAGGTCCTCATGGGTCTGATGTGAACCGGCGTCCCGTCCATCCGAAACAGCTCCCTGCCCGATGGCGCCCTAGATCCCTCTGAGATAGACGGGCTCGAGCGTCGCAGCCTCCGCGGGGTCGGGCGGCCCCAGTTCTTCGACGATGGCCGCCATCGCGAGGGGTGTGGCCGTGGACACCTCGTCGTCCGGGAAGCGCGCACGATCGCCGAGGGACGCCGAGAGCTCGTCGGCGCACGCCGCAACACCACTGCCGAGGAAGAGAACCGACTCCCCGCCGGCCGCCGCCTGCACGCGCTCGATCATCGCGGCGGGGGCGACCGCGACGTCCCGGAGCATCCGCTCCCGGCCGTCGCCCAGACGGAAGAGCGCGGCGTAAACCTCTCCCCTCCTCGCATCCAGCATCGGGCAGACGAGCCCTCCGTACGGCCTGGCGCTCTCGGCGAGTGCCGCCAGGGACTCGACGGGCGCCACGGGCAGACCCGAGGCGGCCGCAAGCCCCTTCGCGGTCGCGAGTCCGACGCGGAGTCCGCTGAATCTCCCGGGCCCGATCGACACCGCGATCACGTCGAGTTCGCGGAGCCGGACGGACGAACGTGACAGAACCTCCTCGACCACGCCGAGCAGCTTCTCGGTGTGGCCCCTGCCCACGGTCTCCATGAGCTCCGCCAGAACTGACCCGTTCCTGACAACCGCCACCCGCTCCATCGGTGTCGACGTCTCGATCGTCAGAATCAACATCCGCCCTCGCTCCTAAGGCCAGGACTCCCTGAGCCGCGTAAGCAACCTCTCCCCACCATCCCCGAACGCGCTCACCGTGAACGCGCGGCCGTCCGGCCCCTCGATGTCTATGACAACTCGCAGGCGGTCCGGAGGAAGAAGCTCCGGCACCCGGTCGGCCCACTCGACCAGGGCGACGCCGTCAACGAAGAAGATCTCCCTGTAGCCGATGTCCTCGAGCTCTCGGGCGTCCGTGATGCGGTAGAGGTCGACGTGGAGTATCGGCACGTGTCCAGCGTATTCGTTCACTATGACGAATGTGGGACTGGTGACGTAGCCGTCGTACCCCAAGCCCTCTGCGGCACCCTGAATGGCTACTGTCTTGCCGCTCCCGAGCTGCCCCTCAAAACCAACGAACCCACCCCGAGAGAGCGCCGCACCCAGCGCCCGCCCGAACGCCCTGGTCTCGTCGGGTGATGCCGTCCGGAAGCGGAAGGTGTCAGTCACGTCGGGGCCTTAAGCTAGCGTTTCGGGACCATGGTGGCACAGGGCAGGATCATCTCCTCCAGCGAGATGCCCCCGTGCTGGAAGCTGCCCCGATACTGGCGTTCGTACTTGTGAAACTCAGTCGGGTAGACGAAGTAGTAGTCCTCCTTGGCGATGGCGTACTGCTTGCTCGCACCGTCGCTCGGCAGCTTGTACGCGGCGGGGTCCTTAATGAGGAAGGTCTCCTTCTCGTCGCACCCGAGATTGCTGCCGAACTTGTACCTGAGGTTCGTGGAGGTGTCGCGGTTGCCCCTGATGAGCGCGGCGCGCCTCCCCAGCACCGCTCCATGGTCGGTGGTCACGATGACGGTCGCTCCCTGGCGGGCCATCTCCCTCATGATGTCGTAGAGGGCGGAGTGATTGAACCACGAACGCACGAGCGAGCGGAACGCCGGCTCGTCGGGCGCGATCTCCTGCAGGATCTCCGACTCCGACCGCGAGTGAGACAGGATGTCCACGAAGTTGTAGACCAGTGACACGAAAGGCAGATCGTGAAACGTCGACATCTGGCGCCGGATGTTGTCCGCCTCGTTCTTCTCGTAGATCTTGATGTACTTGTGGTCGCGCGAAAGATAGATGCCGAGGTCGTTGAGCTGCCGGTCCATCATCTGCCGCTCGAACCTGTTCTTGCTGAACTCGTCGCGGGAGTGCGTCGCCCACAGCTCGGGGAAAGTCTCGGAGAACTCGATCGGCCAGCGCCCGCTGAAGAGCGAGTTCCTGGAGTAGGGCGTCGCCGTGGGCAGGATCGAGTAGTAGTAGCTGTTCTCGATGTTGAAGTACGGCTCGAGGCTCGGTACCAGACTCAGCCAATGGTCGAGGCGCATGCAGTCGAGCACGACGAAGTAGGTCTTCTTCTTCGCCTTGAGGTGAGGAGCCACGAAGCGCTCGAATATGTCCACGGACAGGACGGGCCGGTCCGTGGCATCGCTCGTCCAGTCCAGGTAGACGTCGGTCACGTAGCGGGCGAACTCGGCGTTGGCGGACTTCTCCAGATCGGAGTGCGTCTGCCTGAGACCCGGATCGCGGAACCGGTCGAGCTCCAGGTCCCAGTTGACCAGCCTGACGTAGAGCTGGATCCAGTCCTCCCACGTCATCGGGTCCATGATCCGGCCGCGGAGCTCGTTGAACTCCGAGGCGTATGTCTGCGCCAGCTGATCCTGCTGGATCCTCCTGCCGTCCAGAAGGCGTTTGATCGCGAGGAAGACCTGACTCGGCTTGACCGGTTTGATGAGGAAGTCGTCGATGCGCCGCCCCAGCGCGTCGTTCATCAGCTCCTCTTCCTCACTCTTCGTGACCATCACGACGGGAATGGAGGGATCGAGTTCCTTGATGCACCCGAGTGTCTCCAGTCCGTCGATGCCGACCATCATCTCGTCCAGGAGCACCAGGTCATAGTGCTCGCCCCGGAGCATGTCCAGGGCCTCGCTCCCGCCTGCGGCCGTGGCTATCTCGAAACCCTTCTGCTCGAGAAAGATGATGTGCGGCTTGAGCATCTCTATCTCATCGTCGACCCACAGGATCCTTCGTGCTGAGACATCCATCTATGTCGTCGCCTCTCTCCGGTAGTCCGCGCGGGGGGCTCTTGCCCCCGCGACGCCGCGATGTGATTCCTCAGTTCGCAGGAAGCGTGATCACGAACGTCGTGCCCCGCCCGACCTCCGACCAACTCACGTCAAGCTTCCCCTTGTGGTACTCCTCCACTATTCTCCGGGCCAGCGCCAGTCCCAGACCCCAGCCCTTTCGCTTCGTCGAGTAGCCCGGGACGAAGATGCGCCTGCGTTCCGCGGGCGTGAGCCCCTTCCCGTTGTCGGTTACGTGAATCCGTATCGAGCCGTCCCTGGGAGAGTGCTCGGTCGATATCTTGATCGTCCCACCGCTGTCCGGCAGCGCCTCAGTCGAGTTCTTGACCAGGTTCTCCACGACCCACTCCATCAGCTCACGGTTGATCTCGACGGGCGGTACGTCACCGTAATCCTCAATGATCGTAACGTCCCTCTTGAGCGCCTGGAGTCTGCGGCGCAGGTAGTCCGCCACGTCCCTGAGGACTATGACGAGATCTTGACGCTTCGTCTTCGGAATCGACCCGATCTGATTGAAGCGGAGCGATATTTTCTCGAGTCTATCGAGGTCCCTCTGCATCTCGTCGGTCATGTCGGCCATCTCCTCGGCCGGGCAGCCGCCCCGGACCGACTCCTTGATGAGCTCCACCCAGCCCATCAGAGACGATATGGGGGTCCCCAGCTGGTGGGCCGTCTCCTTGGCCAGACCTACCCAGATCGAGCGGAGCTCCGCCAGCTTCGCGTTCCGGAAGCCCAGGTAGCCGAGGAACACAAGTACTCCGAACGCCAGAAGCTCGAGAGCCGGGACGTAGCGCATCTCGCGAATCATGCTCGACTCTCCGTAGTGGATGTAGCCGAGGACGGTGGCGTCACCGATGTGGGTCATAGGGATGGGGTCGTGCTTCTCGTCGAGCCCGGCCGTGAACGCGACGATTTCCTGGAAGACCGAACCCTCGAGGTTGGACGGGTCGGCGCTGATGTATTCGTCGTGGCTGATGTCGTCCGGAACCACGTCGACCGGAACACCCTTCCACGTTATCGGGATGCCCCGGACGTCGGATATCACGATCGGGAAGTTGATGGCCTCGATGAGCTCGGAGAAGATGACTCGCAGGGGCTCGTTCTCACGAGCCTCGTACGTCGCGGTGGCGCACAGGCCCGCGATCGAGCGCGACAACGTGGCCGACTGCGCCTCCAGGCGGCGGATGAGGCTGTTCGTGTAGAAGAATATCAGTATGGCGAACGCCGAGACGGCGATGAAGACGTAGGCCCGAGTCCTGTAGACAACGGGCCGCTCGGTGTCCTGGAGCTTGCCCCAGCGAAAAGGCATGCCGCACCCCCTTCCGCGCGAATCGAAGACGCGTGGTCTCATTCACAGTCTAGCACAGGGGTCCGGCAAGTCAAGATTGCCGCCACGCGGGCGTCAGGCCCTCGATGATCGAACGTATTCGCGTGCCCCACGAGTCCCAGTTGAGCGTCTCGTCGAACTCGCGTCTGCTCGTGCGCCGAAGCTCA
>DAOWCM010000062.1 GCA_030639555.1 Candidatus Eiseniibacteriota bacterium
CGTGGTGTCACCGAACGTGCAGCACATGACGAGGCCCGTGCCCTTCTCGGGGTCGGCCTTCTCGTCGGGCATGATCGGCACTTCGTGGCCGAAGATGGGAACGGTCGCGCTCTTCCCGATGATCGCGGAGTAACGCTCGTCGTCCGGGTGCGCGAACATGGCGACGCACGCGGGCAGAAGCTCCGGACGTGTGGTCGAGATGACGAGGTCCTCATCCCCCAGACCGAACGCCACGTCGTAGAAGACGGAATCGTGCTCCGCGTCCTCGATCTCCGCCTGCGCGATGGCCGTGTGACACTCGGGGCACCACAGCGTGGGTGCTTCCTTCCGGTAGACGCGACCCTTCTTGTAGAGGTCCAGGAACGAACGCTGCGAGATCCGCTGGTAACGCGGGTCGATGTTCGAGTAGTCTTCCTCCCAATCGACCGAGAGCCCAAGGCTCTTCCAGAACGCGATGAAGTCCACCTCGTACTGTTTCGTGAGCTCGAGGCACATCTCCACAAATTTCCCCCGCCCCACGTCGGTCGCCTTGACGCCCTTCTCCTTCTCGACCAGCCGCTCACTCGGGAGTCCGTTGTCATCGAACCCGAACGGGTAGTAGACGTTGTGCCCGCGCATCCGCCAGTAGCGCGCGACCACCTCGGCCTGCACGTAGCTGAAGACGTGGCCGATGTGTATCTTCCCAGACACGGTGGGAGGCGGCGTGTCGATGCTGTAGATGGGACGGTCGGGGAACTTGTCGAACTTGTAGATCCCCCGTTCCTCCCAGTGGCGCTGCCACTTCTGTTCCGCCTCAGCGGGCTTGTACTTCTTAGGAAGCTTCATGTTCGTCCTCTCAATGCGGCTGAATACGAAACGGGCCCTCTCATTCCACGATTGGGAACGAGAGGACCCGAATGCGTCCTTCCCGCGGTACCATCCCGATTCCGGGGACCTGCGGCCGCACTGCTGCCATGGGTTCCCCGGCGCTCGATTGGGGCTGTGACGGGCCCACCCGTCCGGGCCTACGCGGGACCGCACTCCTGGCTCTCGCCATATGGTCCGTTCAGCCCGGCAGCTCCGGAGCGACCTTCGACCGGCGCCTGCCCGGGGCTCTCTCAACCATGGAGCCCCTCTCTCTTAGGGCGCGTTCCGGCCTACTCCTCTCCATCGCAGCCTTTGACCGCTATTCGGATGTCTCACTTCCGCCACGGGTCACCGCGGCCGAAGCGACGATGCTACATCATGCCACCCATGCCGCCCATGCCACCCATGCCGCCTGGCGGCATCGCAGGCTCGTCCTCGGGCATCTCACTGACGAGTGACTCGGTGGTAAGAAGGAGCGCCGCGATGCTGGACGCGTTCTGCAGGGCGATACGGACGACCTTCTTTGGATCCACAATGCCCGCCTCCAGCATGTCGACGTACTCGCCGGACTCGGCGTTGAAGCCGAACGCCTTCTTACCTTCCTTCACGCGCTGGACGACGAGCGAACCCTCGTAGCCCGCGTTCGCGGCGATCTGGCGCATGGGCTCCTCGAGCGCGCGCCTGACGATGTTGATGCCCATCTGCTGGTCGCTGTCCTCGACCTCGAGCTTGTCGAGCTTGGCGATGCACCGAAGCAGCGCAACACCGCCGCCTGCGACGATGCCCTCTTCCGCCGCTGCGCGCGTCGCGTGGAGCGCGTCGTCCACGCGTGCCTTCTTCTCCTTCATCTCGAGCTCGGTCGCGGCGCCGATCTTGAGAACCGCAACGCCACCCGCCAGCTTCGCGAGGCGCTCCTGCAGTTTCTCCTTGTCGTAGTCGGACGTGGAATCCTCGATCTGGTGCTTGATCTGGGCGATCCTGGCGCTGATCTCGCTCTTCTTCGCCGGGCCCTCGACGATCGTGGTGTCGTCCTTCGTGATGATGACCTTCTTCGCCGTCCCGAGATCGGAGAGCTGCAGCCCCTCCAGCTTTAGCCCTAGGTCCTTGGCGATGAACGTCCCGCCGGTCAGTATCGCGACGTCCTCGAGCATGGCCTTGCGGCGGTCACCGTATCCCGGGGCTTTCACGGCCACGGCCGGAAGCACGCCGCGGAGCTTGTTGACGACCAGAGTAGCCAGCGCCTCGCCCTCGACGTTCTCGGCAATGACGACCAGCGGCTTCCCGGACTGCGCGACCTTCTCGAGCAGCGGGACCAGGTCCTTCATGTTCGTGAGCTTGTCCTCGAAGATGAGGATGTGCGGGTCCTCGAACACGGCCTCCATCGTCTGGGCGTCGGTGACAAAGTACGGTGAGATGTAGCCGCGGTCGAACTGCATGCCCTCGACGACCTCGAGAGTAGTCTCGATGCTCTTGGCCTCTTCGATGGTGATGGTCCCGTCGCGGCCGACCTTGTCCATCGCGTCCGCGATGAGTTCACCGATGCTGGCGTCGTTGTTCGCGGAGATGCGCGCAACGCTGAAGATCTCGTTTCTGTCCCTGACTTTGCGGGACATCTTGTCGAGCTCATCGCAGACAATCTCGGTTGCCTTCTCGACCCCGCGCTTGACGTACATCGGGTTGGCGCCGGCCGTGACACTCTTCAGACCCTCACGGTAGATCGACTCGGCGAGAATGGTGGCGGTCGTCGTCCCGTCACCGGCGATGTCGCTGGTCTTCGACGCTACCTCGCGCACCATCTGCGCGCCCATGTTCTCGAAGCGGTTCTCGAGCTCGATTTCCTTCGCGACCGTCACGCCGTCCTTGGTGATCCTGGGTCCGCCCCATTTCCGATCCAGCACGACGTTCCTACCCTTGGGACCCAGCGTGACCTTGACGGTGCGACTCAGATGCTCGACACCCCGGAGGATGGCCTGCCTGGCCTCCTCACCGTAGAGAAGCTCCTTCGCTCCCATGCGACTGCTCCTTTCCTCACAGAAATGCCGTCAATAGGCAGAAAACTCACGTCTCGCGCTCCAAAGTACGAACGTATATCATACACGTGGCGCGTGGCTGCTGCAACCTGAAACGGGCCTCTCGGAGGCCCGGATGCGGCAGGTTCGGTGGCTCTCAGCGCTCACGCGACGGGCCTAAGGAGAGCGCCGGCTCGCGGCGCGTCAGAACGCCCGGCCGTCAGAACGCCTGCCCCACGCTGAAATACCACTGGAAATCACCCTTCTCGGACAGCGGGGTGGCCACGTCCAGGCGCAGCAGACCGACGCGCGTGTTGTAGCGCAGCCCCGCGCCCCCGGCAACAGCAAGGTCCGCGACCCGTATCGCGTCGAAGTCAGCGAACACCTGACCGGCGTCGACGAACACGGCGGCGCCAAGCGTCTTGTAGACCGCGAATCGGACCTCCCCGCGCGCGAGGGCCATGGCCCTCCCTCCGAGGGGCTTCTGCTCTCCGTTCTCCCCAGGCGGGCCAAGCGGCCCCAGTGAGTTTCTCAAGAACCCGCGGACCGAGCCCTCGCCTCCCAGAAAATAGCGCTCGTTGATCGGGACCTCGTTCTCGCCGCCTTGAGGCTTCACCCACCCGGTTCGGAGCTCGAGCGCGGCCACCCACCCGTGCACGATCTTCTTGTAGCCGCGCCAACCGATGTTGTACCGGACGAAGTCATTCGTTCCGCCGAGCTTCGAGCTCGCGAGTTCCACCTCGGTCCTGACAAACGTGCCGCGCGTTGCGTTCAGGATGTCGTTGCGTGCGTCGTAGATGACCGCGCCGAGGATGCTCCCCGTGTAGTTCTTCTCTCCCTCGCTGCTGTCGTCTACCCCCTCGAGGACCACCGTCCGGTCGTACCTGTAGCCCCCCTCGAGCGTCAGGCGCAGATTCAATTCCTTCGACAGAACGAAGCTCGCGCCTGTCGTCTCCGCGACAAACGACTTCTCGTCTTCCCAGCTGTAGCGCGCAGCGGCCTCAGCGGACACGCGCCGCCCGAGGAACCACGGGTCACCTATCGACGCCCTGACTTCCCGAGCACGCGCGCTGTACTTCCCCGTGAGACCCAGAGTCCTCGCCTGCCCCTGCACGTTCCGATTGGAAATTCCCGCGCCCACTTCGACACCGTCGATGGCCGCGTAACCGAAGTTGAAGTCGATGTGACCGCTCGACCGCTCGGCCAGGCGTACCACGACGCGCTTCTCCGCCCTGCCGGTATCCTCCGGGGCCGGCTCGATCCAGACGGAATTGAAGAGACCCGTCCGATACAAGTTGACCCGCGACTCACCTATCTTCCTGAAATCGAAGAGCTCGCCCGCCGCGAACGTCAGCTCACGCTTGACGACGTACGGTCGCGTCTTCTTGTCGCCAAACACGTCTATCGCTGCGATGGACGCCTGCTCCCGCTCGGTGATGCGGTATGCGATAGTCACGGAACGGTTCTCGTCATCGCGGACAACGTCCTGCACCACGTGCGCGTCAAGATAGGAGCGGCGGGCATACTCCTCGAGGACCGCACGCCGGTCGGAGTCGAGTTCGCCGACCAGGAGCGGTGTCCCCTCCCTGACGGTCACCACGCCGCGGAGCTTCTCCTCCGAGACTACGTTCGTGCCTTCAAACGACACGTCCTCTACGATCCAGCGGTCGCCCTCGTACACACCGATGAGCAGTCTTACGCTCGTCGAGTCGGCGCTGACCATCATGTCGTCCAGCTCGACGTCGGCCTCGAGGAAGCCCTGTGAGACGTAGAATCGCTCGAGGTTCTGGAGGTCGCGCAGGAACGCGCGCCTGTCGTAGCTGGTCTTTCGGAGGGACCTGCTCTTCCTGGTCTGCATGTAGGGAAGCAGCGAGTCGTCCTCGAAGCTCTCATTCCCGATGAACAGGACGTCCGTCACGATGGGCCCGGTAGGCGCATGTCTCGCGAATGCGCGCCGCACGAGAGCCGGGTCTCCCCTAGCGAGGGCCCCGTCAGGCGCCAGCAGGAACGCCAGCGCAAGGAGCAACGCCATCAGAGCGAGTCCGCCGCCCTTATTTGAAGGGAATCTGTAGCTTGAGCCCGACTGCATGATTGCCTTCCGGGTCGGTGCGGGTCTGCAGCCAGAAGCGCCTGGCCAGCTCAAACGAGATCTCCACCTTCTGATTGCTGAGGCTCCCGACCGCCGTCGAGTAGTTGACGCGGAGCCGGCCTCCGAACTTCTTGCCGAGGGTGACATTGGTCTCAGTCTCGCCGTCCTCCCCGGACGCCAGCTCTTCCTGGTCAAACGCGACCCTGTCGAGACGCAGGAGCCTCTCGAGCGTGCTCTCGGCCAGTCCGAACGCGCTGGAGAAGAATACCGTGCCGGCAAGGTGGCTGAAGGCGCCGCCGGATGAGTCCGAGCCCGGCTCGCCGGAGGTCATCGTGCCGAACGTGTCGCCGAAGGTCAGGAGCGAGACTATGTCCGGCCTGCTCAAGGAGGGAATACTGTTGAGCTCCGGCACCGCGTCGGACAGGTACCCGTTCAGCCTCGCGGTTACCTGGTAGAACTCGCCGGAACGGCTCTCCACCTCCGCCACGCCCGAGAGGTCGACGTACGGGTCCCGGCGCTCCGGGTCGATGAAGCTCACGCTCAGCGCGTCAATCTCGAAGTCGTTGTTCAGGTAGGAGAAAGTGCCTTCCTCGGCGTGAACGCTACCGGAGATGCGTGGCTTCGCCAACGTGCCTCCGATCGACGCTCCGCCCTCGAGCGACAGGTCCGCCACGTTGCTGTAGATCTCGATAGCGTCCTCGATCTCGACGTCCAGGTCCAGGCTGACCGCCGCCCTCGGATCGTCCCGTCGTCTCACAATGGTCACTGTCGGCCCGCGCCCGACGAAGTCGGAGATGCCCACCGAACGCGTCACGGTCATCTCCTCGATGACGATGTGCCCCCTCAGGACGGAGCGTGAGAGCATACCGGCCCAGTCGATGTTCCCCGCAACGCGCCCTTCAAGCGTCTTCTCTATCTCGAACTCGGGAGACCTGAACTGTCCTGTCATGAAGAAGGTCGGGTCATCGAGTCCAGACGACAGGTCGGCGAGGCCGCTCACATCGATGCTTCCATCGCCGAACTCCGCGGTCGCACGATTGAGAAGCACGGTCTCGCCCTTCAGCTCCAGGTCGAGTACAACGTGCCTGGCGGGATTCGCGAGGTCGGCCCCCCCGATCTCTCCATCCGTAAGGCTCAGCGTTCCCTCTGCGGAGACCCCGTTGGAGCTCCTGCGAACCCGCAGGTCGGCGTCGAGCCGGCCCTCCAGACTCATGAGCTCCGGTGGCAGGGCCGTGAGCGCGTTGAGTCGGAAGCCGTCCGCGGTCAGGCCTATGTTGAATCCGGGGAGGGTCCCCTCGTCTTCGGAGCGCACGTCGACTTCACCGGTGATCCTGAGTGCGCGGTCGCCGGCCAGGAACTCGGCCGTCTCCACCTTGACCACGCCGGCCTCGAGTGTCCCGGCACCCTGGGCGCGGTCGAAACCGAAGTCGGCGATTCTTGGCGAATCGACGAACCACGAGAAGCTGGCGCGCGGGTCGCTCGGGAGCCCGCCGACCACCGCCTCCGCATTGAGCCTTCCACGGAACTGGGACCCCGAGGAGTACCCCAGTGTCCGAGCCACGTGCCCCACATCGAGGTCCTCGACCGTCACATCCAGACTGACATCTCCCCCGGGCACGACTGAGCTGCTCAGGACCAGCCGTCCACCGTCGGGCTCGCCGAGGACGTGGGTCCGAACGACGTCGATCACGAGCTGATCGACACGGAAGACCCCACCCTCCACGTCGAAGCCGACAGCGTCCGCGAGCGTGAACTCTGCGAGGTCGAACGCCGCCGACAGCTGCGCGAACTGCCCGCTCCCGTTGATGGAGGCCAGGGAATCAACGGTGCCGGTCAGGAGGACCGACCCGTCCAACCGGAATCGCTTCTCACCACGCACCTGGGGCAGGACAGATTCGCCCGCGTCGAGCGTGAAGCCCTCCGTCCAGATGCTCACGCCGAACTCTCTGCTCGAGTCGAGTCTGAGAACGGTCACCGAGTCCGGCGCCACGGGTGCCGAGCCGCTGACCAGGATCACACCTGACCCCACGCTCTCCGCGGTCAGATGGAACACCACGTCGGAGGAATCACCGCTGGCCTCGAGTGTCGCCGACTCGACCGCGAAGCCGGCCATCTCGAACTCCCTCAGGCGGATGTCGGCGGAGAAGACCGGGGAGTCCCTCGTACCGGCAAGAAGCACGCTGCCCGCCAGCTGACCGCGCGGCCGGGCGTCGGGAGGACGAGGCAGGAGCTCGACGATCTCGGACAGCTCGGTGCCGTCGAAGGTCAGAGCGATATCGATCGCGTCGGAGGTGCTCAGTCTCCCCGCGACGGACGCCCGGCCGAACGTGCCTTCCAGTCTCGCCTCGGTCAAGCGAATCGAATCGGGTGACGCCACGAAGCTGAAGGGCGCCGTAAGCGCGGCGTTCTGACGGCGCGCGGCGAGGTCCAGCTCCGAGATCTCTCCGGTCACGGTGTAGGCGCCACCGAGATCCCCGTTCACAGCGGCCGTGCCTGTTACGAGCCCGGCGAGCGACATCGCCTCTCGAAGCGAATCTTCGAGCACTGCCGCCAGATCGAAGGCGTGGGCCCTGACGGAAGCGGTGTAGTCCCCGTCGGGGTCGAGCGACGCCCTGCCGAGCAGCGTGGAATCGAAGGCCTCGTAGAGCAGATCGTAGGACCCATCCAGGCCGGACGCTTCGACGCGCACAGGTCCGGCCTGGATGTGCCGATACCTGAGATCGGGGAACTCGGCGGTCGCGGCGAGCGATGGTGACAAACCGATGTCCGCCAACTCCACCTCGATCGTTCCGCTGCCCGCCAGCCCGTCGGCGCCGAAGACAGATCCGAGGACCGACAGATCGTCCGCCGCCACGGAGACGTCCAGCTGACGAAGTCCGTCGTCTGTGAGCTGACCGAGGGCCGCGATGGACACGCCCCAGCAGGAGCCGGAGGAAACAAGCAGGCCATCCACAACCTGGCCCCGAACCGACGGAGAGCCGAAGTCCCTCTCCCCCGCGACGAGCCGCGAGGCGTTCAGGTCGAAGGCTGCATTCAGATTCGACAGCCCCGGTGTCGTCCACTCGATCGACGCCTCTCCACCGAGCGTGCCCGACAGGCGCGTGCCGCGCTCGGGAGCAAGCGCCGCCAGCCGGTCGAACTCGAGCCCCTCGAACTCCGCCCTGCCCGAAAGGTGAGGGAACCGCGTGTCGGCACCGCCGCCCGGGAACTCAACGGTCGCGGTGGCGGCAAGCGTACCGCCCATCCCCTCCACGTGGAGCGACTTCGCCCTGATGGCTCCGGCGTCTCCGGCCAGGAGTGCGGTCAGAAGGTCGAGTTCCAGCGTGCCTACGGTGACGCTGTCGGCCCGCAGACTGCTCGAGTACGTCAGGTCCGCGAACGGACCCTCGATCTCGGATGTCAGTGTGAGATTCCCGATGGCGTCCCGGAGGTTCTGCGAGGCGGTCTCGGGAAGAAGCGCCGACAGCTGCGACAGGTCGTGCGTAGACTCGATCATGAGGTCGGCTGAGGGCTCGGTGCGGTAGTCCGAGGAGTCCTCGGCCTGGAGTGCCTCCGCGCGCGACCCCGCAGGCGGGACAGGCTGATCCGGGCCACGCAACTGCACTGTTCCGGTGACCAGGGCCTCGCCCAGACTCGTGCGAAGCGCAAGCGGCGCCAGCTCCAGGATCTCGCCCCCGGCGAATCGCACGCTGCCGTCGAACTCGCCCGTGACGGGCTCCCTGAGCCCGGGCATCTTGAGTGCAGCGGCCCCCTGAAGAGCCGCGTCGAGCTCTGCCGCCGTCCCGGATACGGTTCCGTCGATCGGCCCCACCACCAGATCGAGACCGGAGGCGGCGCTTCGTACGACCACCGTCACGTCCGAGAGCGCGATATCGAAGCCTACCTCCCACGCGCCGCTTCCGGTGCTGTCGGGAGACGCCTCCTCGGCCCGTCCTCCTCCGAGCCGCGACCAGCCGAGCAGCTCGCCCTCGTCGTCGGTCGCGAAGAGGATCTGGCCGCCGTCGATCCGGAGACCCCTGAGCTCCACACGCTTCGAGCTCAGACTGACCGCGCCGGACCGCACGCCCAGCCCATCGACCTTGAGAAGTCGCGCTCCGTCGTCTGTGGTGAGTTGCACGTTCTCGAAGGTGATTCCCCGGACGAGGCTTCCGCGCGTGGACCCGATGGAGAGCTCGATGCCCGAGTCGCCCGCCGCCATGGACCAGCCAATCGAGGCCGCCATCCGCCCGCCGAACGGGGTCAGGAGCAAAACAGCCACCAGAATCGCAAGAACGATCCCGCTGGCTGCGAGAATACGCAGGAATGTGCGAAGCACTCGTCTCGACAAGAGCGTGACCTCCGGATAGACTCAGTTTAGCAGGCCGGACGTCACCTTCCAAGTCCGAGGTGCGTGCTGGGGCGGCAGCCGCCCCCGGTGTGGAGTGCCTCTACTGGCCGTCCCCGCGGGGCCGGACCACGCAAACCGTGTACGTTCCCCGTCCTCCATCCTCGACGAAGGCGAATTCAACACCCCACGTGTTCTCGTCGAAGGGGCCGAGTGTCGTGGAGTAGCCGCTCAGGTTGGCCATGACGTCACCCGCCGGCTCCAGCGTCCGCGTGGCACTCGTCTGCCAGCGGTCCAGGCTCCAGCGAACCGTCCCCGGGACGTCGGACATGATCCGCAGGAGCTGCCCCGGCTCCATCGCTCGGACCGGCTCGTCCTTCGTCCAGAGCATCTGCTGGCGCACGATGGGATCCTCGAGGAACTCGGGCGGTTCCTCCCCCAGAGAACGGTAGACGTTCTTCAGATGCTCACGGAAGAGCAGGTCGAACGTCCAGTCGTCCCCCTGCGGCAGAACGAAGTCGTCCCCGAACCACCAGAACCAGTCGCTTCCCTCCGCGGCGTAGAGCGACTCGTAGGCCTTAGGGTTCTCCTCGGGTGTGGCGCCCACTTCGTCCATGTGAGCGCGGACTAACCCTAGAACCTCCCACGCCCGGTTCTCCTGCGGGGAACC
>DAOWCM010000236.1 GCA_030639555.1 Candidatus Eiseniibacteriota bacterium
GATGAGCTCTACGAGGTGATCCTCGACCTCGTTGAGAAGCTCGCGACCTGCGACAAAGCCGTGCTCCTTCTGATGGAAGAGGGCAAGGAGGAGCCGGTCGTCACGGCGTCAAGGCTCAAACCAGGCGCGGCGGAAGGCGAGCTGGTGCTGAGTCGCACGATGGTACGGAAGGTCGTCGAACATCGGTCCGGTCTTCTGACCAGCGACGCGCAGCAGGACCCGCGATTTCAGCAGCAGCAGAGCATCATCTCGCAGGGCATCCGCTCGGCGATGGCCGCTCCGCTCTTCGACAACGAGAAGGTCATCGGTATCCTCTACGCCGACACGACGGACCCCGCGTCCTGGTACAACAGGGACGAGCTTCGAACGTTCACCGCTCTCGCAAACCTCATCGGCGTGAAGATCACACACGCGCGTCTCGCCGAGGCCGAGGAGGAGCGCCGTCGCCTCGCGAGAGAAGTGCAGGCGGCCAAGGACATACTCGCGTACATCCTCCCCACGGACCTCAGCTGCGCGCTGGGCTACGAGATGGGCACCTATCACGAGCCCTGCCGCGAGGTCGGGGGTGACCTGTACGACGTCAAGTGCCTGGAGGACGGCCGTGTGCTGTTCCTCACGGGCGACGTAGCGGGCAAGGGCCTCGGCGCCGCGCTTCTCGTCTCGAACATCATGCCCATAATCTCGGTGCTCATCGACGGGACCAGGGACCTCACCGAGCTCGTCTCGCGGCTCAATCGCCAGATATTCCTCTCCACTGACCCCATCCATTACGCGACGCTTTTCCTCGCGGTCCTCGACCCCCCTACGGGCAACGTCGAGTACGTCAACGCGGGACACAACCCTCCCTACCTGCTAACGCCCGACTGCGGAATCGAGGAAATAGCCGCGACCGGGACGCCCATCGGGATGCTCGAATCAGCCCCGTTCGCCTGTGGGCATCTGACTATCACACCAGGTGGGATGCTCTTCCTCTTCAGTGACGGCATCCCGGAGGCGCAGAACGCGGACGGCGACTTCTACGAAGAGCACCGCCTGCGCGACGTCCTCTGTCACACACGCGACAACTCCGCCGAGGAGATCGTGGCGTCAGTGAGAGCCGACCTCGACCGATTCGTGGGTGATGCCAGTCCGACCGACGACATCACGATGCTCCTCCTCAAGCGCACGCTTGCCACCGACTGACGGGGGCTCCATGAAGGCCAAGGACTTCCCCATCCTGGAGTTCGATCCTGCCAGGCGTGCGGTCATCGAACCCTCCGAGCAGATCAACCCCTCCGACGTGCCGGAGCACTGCGTTCCGTGCTTCTTCGCTGACGTCATCTCCAGGCTGGTTGAGAGTGGGCAGGCCTGGGAGGTGGCCTGCATGAAATCGGAGATGGGCAAACACCCGCTCCTCGTGATGGATGTGGACGGCCGCGAGGTCGCAGTCTATCAGCCGGGCATAAGCGCCGCCTTCGCCGCGGCGATGCTCGAGGAGGTCATCGCCCACGGCTGCAGGAAGTTCATAGCCTGCGGGGCGGCCGGGGTCCTAGACCGGAGCATAGACGCGGGCCACATCATCGTGCCCCGAGCTGCCGTCCGCGACGAGGGGGCATCTTACCACTACATGCCGCCCTCGCGCGACGTCGACGCAAGCCCGGAGGGCGTCGCCGCCATCGAGCGTGTGCTGACCAGCCACGGACGCCCCTACACCGTCGGGAAGACGTGGACCACCGACGCATTCTACAGGGAGACACCGGACAAGGTCGCCCTGCGCAGGTCAGAGGGCTGCATCACCGTCGAGATGGAGGCTGCCGCCTTCTTCGCGGTGGCTCGCTTCAGGGGCGTCACGTTCGCCCAGTTGCTCTACGGCGGGGACGACGTAAGCGGTGAAGAGTGGGACCGCCGGGAATGGCCCAAACGCAGATCGGTCAGGGAGGACCTCCTGTGGCTGGCGGCGGAGGCCTGCCTGCTGTTGTAGACGACTGACGGGAGCGTAAATGGGCGGCGATATCACGATCGAGACCGAGCGATTGGTCCTGAGGGAATTTCGCCGGGACGATTGGGAGAGCGTCCATGAGTATGCGGTCGACCCGGAGGTCTACCGCTACATGCCTTGGGGGCCGAACAGTGAAGAGCAGACCCTGGCCTTCATCGAACGAGCCACCGCGTCCAGGGGCCGGGACCCGAGGCTTCACTTCGAACTAGCCGTCACGGTGAGAGAGGACGGCCGCCTCATCGGCGGCGGCGGTATCCGTGCCGCGGACGAGTACTTCCGCGCGGCGGACATGGGATACTGTCTGCGCAGGGACGCCTGGGGTCTTGGGTTCGGAACGGAAGCTGCCGCAGGGCTGATCGGATTCGGGTTCGAGCAGCTCGGCCTCCACCGGATCTGGGCCACGTGCGACACCGGGAATGCGCAGTCGGCACGCGTGCTTGAGAGGGCCGGAATGGCGTTGGAAGGAACCATGCGGGACGATACCTGGCTGAGGGGACACTGGCGCAGCTCGCACCTCTACTCCATCCTTGAGAGCGAGTGGAGCCCCGGGGAAAGGCGAGACCCGGCGGGTTCCGGGGAAGCGCACGGTCCGGCGGGTTCCGGGAGAGCACGTCGCGAGGAGGAGCGCCGATGAGACTCGACAGGGCACCCATGACCGTGCTGCTGCTGCTGGCCGCTGTCGCGGCCATCCAGATGACCCACTACTATCCGCTGCTGCCGGAGAGGCTTGCCGTCCACTTCGGGGCGTCCGGAGAGGCTGACGGTTGGAGCAGTAAGGGAGAGTTCGTGGTGCTCTTCGGCGCCATGGAGGCGTTCTTCGTGCTGTTCGGCGTCGCATTCGCGATCATGCTCGACAGAATCCCCCTGGCCCTCATCAACATCCCACACAAGGATTACTGGTTCTCGCCCGAGAGGCAGGAGGAAAGCCGGGCGTTCCTGAGGAACCAGATACTCTGGATAGAGACCGCGACGCTCGGATTTCTGGTGGCGCTCGCGCAGCTCATATTCAAAGAGAACCTGGGCAGCGCTCTGCCCAGGCTCCCCGGCAATTTCTGGTATGTGCTGGTCGCGTTCGTCGCCGCGGTTCTCTGGTTCTCAGTGAGGATTATCAGACGCTTTCTGCGGCCCCGCGAGCGAACGCGAGTCTAGTCCGCGGCCGTCAGCTCGACATTCCCGTCCGCCGTGCTGACGCGGACGAGCCCCCCGTCAGTTCCGACCCTGCCTGACACTCTATGCTCGCTGCTCTCCGTTTCGGTCGCTCCGTCCAGGTCGATATCGACGCGACCGTCGTCCATCGTCACCAGGTACTGAAACGAGAGCCCTCTACCCAGCCTGATGGTCACGTCGCCATCGTCCGTCGCCACATTGATGTGTATGTCGGCGTCGCTCGTGACATCCAGATCGACGCTGCCGTCCTCACCGCGCACGTCCACGACGGACGCCGTGACCCTGCTCAGCGTGACGTCGCCATCGTCGATCGCGGCGTCGAAGTTCCCTTTGCTGTCGGAGATCCGGATGTCTCCGTCCTCGAGTGCGAAGAGCGCGTGAGAGAGTGTGCTGTGTGTGACCGTGATGTTTCCGTCGTCGCCCCTGACGACGAGGTCGCCTGACAGTTCGGCCAGGCGAACGTCACCGTCCTCTATCCATATCTCCGTATTCCCGTTGGCGACATCGGTGAACGTGACGTCACCGTCATCGACCCTGCACTCTATGTCGGCTCGCCACCCCGACAGCTGCAGGTCGCCGTCGTCTCCCTGCAGGTCCAGGACAACGTAGCTCGGCGCCCTGATCGTGTAGGTGTACTCGTATTCGTGCATCGAGCGGAAGAAGTAGACTCCGGAGGAGGTCCCCTCTTTCCCGCGGATTGTTACTCTGTCGTCGGTCTGCTTGAACTCGACATCGAACTCGGGATCCGTCCCGAACCCGATCGCCGTCACGTCGGCGCGGTAGCGAACCACGACATCGATGGTGTCCTGGTCCCACGGGGTGATGGCCGCGTCGCCGTCGCCGTAGTCGAGGCGGAGGACCAC
>DAOWCM010000092.1 GCA_030639555.1 Candidatus Eiseniibacteriota bacterium
AAGATGACCGTGCCCGGCTGGTTCATCAGCCCGCTGACGACGTTCTCGCCCTCCTCGACGTTCAGTCGGGTCACGATGCCGTCGATCGGCGAGTGGAAGACGGTCTTGTCCAGCTGGTCCAATGCGGCTCTGAGCGACGCGGCCGCCTCGGCGCAGCTCTGTCTGTACGCGATCGCGTGCGTCTCGAAGTCGTCGCGCTCCTTCTCAGAGATGTGCGACAGCGCGAACTGCTCCAGGGCGTCCGACAGATTCCGTTCCGCCGTCGCGCACTCGGCCTCGCTTCGCTCAAGCCGTGCCCTGGCCTGCTCGACGTGCGAACGGTAGTAGACGTCCTCCAGCCTGAGCAGGAACTGCCCGCGCTCGACGAGGTCCCCCTCGTCGACGCCCAGGTCGACGACGCGCCCCATCAAACTGGAGCTTATCTGCACCGTGGTCTCAGCCCGCACTCTGCCGGGGCCGGAGACCGTGGCGACGAGCGTCCCGCGCTCGACCTCGTCGACGCTGACCTCGGTTCTGTCCTTCCTGTCCAATCCGAGGTTGCCGATGATGGCCGCGGCGACGACCACGACCACACCAACCAGGATGAGGACGTTCCTCCTTCTCTTGAGCACGAGAGCTACCCCCTCCGTCGCCCCGTTGAGCCTACAGCCCAAGCGCGAGCTTGAGTTCCGCCTTCGCTATCTCGTAGTTGAAGCGCGCATCCACCAGCCCCGCGCGGGCGCGTGAGTACGCAACTCTTGCGTCTATCAGTTCGAGCATGCTCGCCGCCCTCAGGCGGAACCGCTCCTCCGAAACTCTGAGGTCCTCTTCGGCCTGGAGGACAGACTGCCCGGCGACCTCGACACTGCGTCTTCCCTCTTCTGCGGAGAGCCTCGCGCTCTCGATCTCATACGCGGCCAGAAGCCGGGCGTTTCGCAGCGAGATCTCATACGAGCGCAGCGACGACCTGCTGCCGTCGACGCTTGCCTTCGTCGCCAGCCCGTTGAAGATGGGAAGAGACAGGCTGACGCTGGTCGATCGCGTGTAGTTCTGACGTGGGTCCTCGAACAGATCACCGAGCCAGTGCGAGCCCACTCCCCTCGAGTAGGACATCGAGAGGTTGAGCTCCGGCCACCAACCCGCCTGAGATGCAAGCAGGGACCGTCGGGCCGCCACGAGCAACTCCTCCCACGACTTGATGTCCGGCCTGGACGAGATCGCAGCCTCGATGTCGAAGTCCGTGACCTCCTCCTCCAAACTGTCTTCCGGCGGATCGACGGCCTCGATCTCGGTCGTCACGTCGATTCCGAGCGAGAGCGCGAGCCCCGCCCGGGCGATCTCGGCCGCCTTGTCGGTCGCGATGAAGGCCAGTTCGGCCTCGCCGATCTGGACCTGAGCCTTCAGAAGATCCGACTTCGAAGCCGATCCGAGATCGAACAGACTCCGCGTCTTCCTGAGCTGCTCGCGAACCAGGTCGACGGCCTCTTCCTGCACGTCTCGCAGTTGGACGGCTCTCAGCAGACTGTAGTAGGCCCGCTTGGTCTCGAACACGATCTCACGCCGGGTGAACTCAAGCGAGAGCTTCGTGGCCGTCCTGCCCCGGTGAGCGCCTGCGATTCTGGCGAACGTGGAGCCGTCGAAGAGAGTCTGCGAGAGGCCGATGCTCCCGGTCAGACCCTCGGACTTGATGTCCACTCCGTCTATGACCGCCAGATTGTCGCTGGCGATTGCACCCGCGGACACGTGCGGCAGCACGCCGGACCAGCCGGACATCACGTCCGCGTCGGCGCCCCTCAGGTCCTCTCTGGCCCGTGCCAAGGTCGTGTTCTCTGTGAGCGCGACATCTATGCACTCCTCGAGCGTGTAGACCCTGGCCCGCGCGGGGAGGACGGAAACCGTGAGGACCGTGCACACGAGCGCGACACATGCCAGCGCCGCGCCCATGTGCTTGCCCTTCCTCCTACATACCCGCACCCATGCCTCCTGGTGTAAAGGTCGAAATCAGTATCAACAGTATCCAAAGAACCGCGACGGCCACCGCCGACTTGCCGCGGGAGACCCGGTAGACGACGGACAGCGCAACGAACATCACCACCATCCACCAGATGGTGAAGATGTCGAAACTGGTTAGGAACTTGAAGAGACGGTCGGAGGGCTCGAGGTTCTTGAAGAAGAGCGACGGCCCCGTCTCCACTATCATCGAGCTCTTGGCGATCATTACGGGCAGCTTGACGAGACTCCCGAGAGTCGTAATCAACATGCTCCACGCCACGACTGCTCTCGCATGTCTGTACCTGCCCTTGCCGCCGACCATTTTCATCAGCAGGTGAACAACACCGGCGGCGGCGAAGACGATGAGGAACGTGGCGACAACCACCCCTACGAGCGACATCGGCACCATCATCGCACCCGACATCTTGATCGCCTGCTCGGCGTCGGCGGCCGCTCCGCCGCGCTCCATCACGGCTTCACGGATGACGTCTGCCTGCATCGGGGCGATGAAAGTGGGGACCGTGTAGAGGGCGATCCCGATGCCCACGACGATGGTGATGAGAACGGGGAGCCACCACTTGGACATGTCCTTCGTCTTGTTCGGATCGGTCGGATGAGGTCGCTCGACACTGTCCGCGATGCCCTGGAAGGTGGTCCCGGGGTCCATGAACACACCTGTGATCCAGCGTACGATCCCGCTCCTCGCGCCCTCAGGCTGCGCCGGCGCGGGGGTTGCCACGTCCCGGCTCTCGTTGACTTCCGCCATTGTCGCATCCCCTTTCCTGTTGGGTCCCGTTCCCTCTGCCCGCGGGTCCCTTTCCTCCCATACGCGGCAGCGCCCGCGCTATTCACGATCAAAGGGCACCGCTAAGGCCCGCGCTGCCCTTTGAGACACCACTCTCCGTCATCATGTTTAGCGGGTTCGAGCATAATCTGAACCCGGCCACCTGCCCCCGAAACCACGCCGGCGGAGCTCAGTCGCGAAGCCGGAAGCGGACCGACTGGAAGATGCGCACCCGAACGGGAACGTCCCTCTGCAGAGCCGGTTCGTACTTCCATTGTAGGATTGCGTCGATCGCAGCCCCATCGAGCCCGGGAACGGATCGCACGACGTCCGCGCTGACGACGTTCCCGGCCTCGTCGACCACGATCAGAAGCCCCACGACCCCCTCGAGTTCGGCCTGCTGTGCCAGTTCCGGGTAGACGGGCCGAATCCGCAGGACCAGCTTCGGCGGCACCTCGAAGACGTCCACCACCCTGGGAGTCCCCAAGGGCACCGGCTCCACCAGGGCAGCGCTCAGAGGGTCAAACGACGTGTCCTCGATCGTCGCGTCCGCGTTCGCATCCGTCGAGGGCTCGAACTCCCGCACTGCCTGAGGCTTCGGCGCCGGCCGCAAGGGCTCGCTGCGCTCCCAGGACACCACAACGGGCGTGATGGGAGGCGGCCCATCCTCTCTGAGCCTGTAGGGCTCAACGGTGAACGACGGCGTCGCCACAAATGCAGCGGCGTGAATCAACAGGGCCAGAAGAACCGCAACTCTCAGGATCCTCGGATGCTCGTCCCTGAGCATCTGCTCGGCGGTCGGCCAGGTACTCATCTCGTCTCCCCCCACTCCCGGTAGACAACTGACCTACGCAGGTATGGCGCCCGAACATGTTCGGGGCGGTCCCGCCGGGGGGACACCGGTTTTGCACTGCACGAACCCTTTGGCGCCACGACGGTACGACCGCGGCGCCACCGAATAGAGCTGTTCGATCTCCGACGGCTCGGCGCCTGCCACAAACGCAGGCGCGTGGTCATTTTCTGTCAGCCCCTCAGCACGAACCGAATCGGCACAACGATGCGAACTGGAACGGGGATGTCCCGCTGCTTCGCCGGCCTGAACTTCCACTTGTAGACCGCCTCGATCGCCGCCTGGTTGAGTCCCTCGACACCCTGGACGATGGTCGCTTCCACGACATCGCCGAACTCGTTGACGCCGATCTGGACCATCACCACGCCCTCCAGCTCAGCCTGCCTCGCCATGTCCGGATACACCGGCGAGACCTGCGTGATGACCTGTGGAGGCTCGTCGAACGCCGAGAAGAACTCGGCCCGCTGGGGCGCCGGCGGGAGCTCAGGCGGAGCCTCGACGTCCAGCTCCGTGGACGCGATGGTCTCAGCCGCGTCCGCGTCCTCGCTCGGCTCGATCTCCGTCGGGACGATAGGCTTGGCCTCCTCCTTCGGGGGCGGTGGTATTGAGATCTGGTCCGGAATGTTGATAGCCTCCAGCACCTGTCTCTCGCGAAGCTGGTACGGCTTCGGCTTCCAATCCGGCGTGAACAGAAACGCGAGAAGGTGTATGCCGATGGCAGCCAGAACCGCATACCTGAATGCCTTCGGGTACTCGTTCTTGAGCTCCTGCTCCGCTGTCATGTGTACGGCGGTGTATGGACTCATTATCCCTCGCCTCGAATCAGCGAATCGCTTCGGCCACTTGCCGACGGCAATCTCGTCTACTGCTCTTCCACTGGCACCGTGGTGAACGTAACCCTCAGTGCGTTGGCCAGCTTGAGCCTCTCCATCGCCTCGTTGACGACTCGGTACGGAGCGTTCTCGTCCGTGTTGAAAGAGACGATGAGACCCCGGTTCTCACGAAGCTTCGCGCTGATCATATAATCGATATCAGGCACGCTGACCACCAGATCGTCGATGGAGATGATCCCGGTCCGATCGATCCAGATGTGGGCGACGTTCTCCTTCGGGATCTTCTCACCGGCCGTCGACCTGGGAAGCGTGATGGCCAGACCCTGTTCCATCTTGAAGATCGTCGTCACCATGAAGAAGACGATCAGCAGGAACGCGATGTCCGCCATCGAGGACGTCGGGATTCTGGCCCCGCTCCCCGCTTTCCTCCTCAGCTCCAATTGACTACCTCCAGCCTGCCTACTCTATGTCGAGCATCTTCAGGGAGATCCTGTGCTCTCGCTTGATGTTCGCTGCCGCCAGTTCGTTGTAGGCGAGCGTCACCTCGTCGAGTGCGTTGATCATTCTCCCGTATGGAGCATCGGGATGCGTCTCCAGGGACAGAATCAGGTTCTTGTTGTCCGTGAGGCGCTGTCTCACGATACCCCTGAGCTCGTAGAGCGGCGTTGGTTCAGTGTCGATATCTATGAAGTACGCGCCACTCCTCGCCGTTACGATCTGCATGACGTTGTCCCGCTTGACCTGCTTCACGTCTCCCGCCTTGCTCGGCAGGATCATGGGCAGGCCTACCTCGGGGAACGTCGTGCTCACAATGAAGAAGATGAGGAGCAGAAAGGCGACGTCCGACATCGATGACTCGCCGACCATGTCGGCTGATATCCTCGTTCTTTTCCTGAATTTCGCCATTCCAGTGCCTTCCCTGCGGTGCGGGAGTCTCGAGATCCCGCTCCGCCTACTCGCAATCTTCCCTACTCACCCATCGAGGCGAGAACGTCAACCAGCTCCGCCGCGCTGTCTTCCATCTCGACGACGAACCGGTCGATCCGCTGAACGAACAGGTTGTGCGCAACCTGCGTCGGGATGGCGATCATAAGACCCGTCATCGTGGTGATCAGCGCTTCTGAGATACCGCTCGCGACGAGCTTGGCGCTGACCTGCTCCGCCTGAGCTATCGCCTCGAAGGCCCCGACCATACCCGAAACCGTCCCGAGGAACCCGAGCAGAGGCGCGACGTTCGCGACGGTAGCGAGGATGATGAGTCCTCTCTCGAGGAACGACATCTCAATGATGCCCGCTGTCTCGATGGCCTTCTCGACCGCTTCGGTTCCCTTCTTCGCCCGCATGAGGCCCGCGTGCAGGATCTGCGGGATCGGACCACGGATGCTCGCGCAGACCTCGATCGCCGCGTCCAGACGCCCTTTCTTGAGCGCGCCCACGACCTGCTCCATCAGCTTCCGGACATCCGAGCGGGCTTTGTGCAAAGTGACGGCCCGTTCGATGATGACCGCGACACCGACGATGGACAGGAACAGGAGGCCCCACATGAACTTGCCGCCCTTGTTGAAGAACTCAACAAGGCCGCTCTGCGCGAAGCCGCGCGCCTGAGGCACAGGCTCCGGCTCGACGGGCTCTTCCTCCATCGCGGCGGCCGCGAGCGAATCGACGGCCGTGGTGTCGACGAGTCCCGTGTCGACGACCGTGCTCTCTGCCGTGGCGACCATGCCCTCGATCTCCGCCGCCGTCTCAGTCTGCGCTGCCAGCGGGCTGATCGTGCCTGTCAGCATCAGCACCATGAGTCCCGCCGAGACAGTCAAGAAGACTCTTCTCATTACTTTGCTTCTCCTCCCCCTTGCCGCGACACGTCCCACCACGGACGGATCGCGGTCCTCTGTGGCACTTCCCGTCTCACTGCTCAGACACACTTCGAACTGCTCTGCCTCCTCTGGCCACCTCCCACGCTTGCTGTTTCCCTGGGCCCAGGGGGGGGGGGAACAGAACCATGAACCCAACCCCGCGTTCCGCACACCCGTGAGGCGTGCGCCCGGCCCGGCCGCGCCTGTTCAAGCTATATCGCAGGGAGTTTACATACCGGTGACGCCACTGTCAACCAGTTTTGTCCCAACTCCATACTAGCACAGATGTTGCGCGGGCGCAACACCCCGTGCCAGGGGGCCTTTTTGTGTTGACATGATATGGACGGGCGGTATAATTGCTAGTGGAACCCCCCCCATCAAAAGGTCAACCCTTCGTGGGGGGGCACGACCATCCGGCACCGGAAGGGTCGCGCCCGTCGCGGGCTCTGCCTGTGGCTGATTTTCCGTACCCTGAGCCTGGAGGAAGCACAACCATGATGTCGTTCAGGAGACTAGCAGCAGGTGCGTTCGCGGTTGCCCTTTTGGCAGTTCCACTCGCGGCGATGCTCTTCCTGACCGGATGCCGGAAGCAGGAGAAGATGTTCATCGACACGAACCTCGCTCCCAACACGCGGCTGACCAGTGCGCCGGCACCCATTCCCGACCCTCCCGCGCCCCCTGGGCCCCCGGTGAACTACAGGATACATATGTACTGGGACGGGACCGATCCGGACGGCTTCGTGGTCGCGTACCACTACGCATGGGACGACACCGTGCCACCGTATGGCGCGGATAACTCCCCGTGGCAGTTCACGGCGAGGAACGACAGCCTGTTCAAGGCCCTGATCGATTCGGTCGGCGAAACGAGGCGGCACACATTCTACGTCCGGGCGGTCGACAACGAGGGCAAGCTCGACCCCATCCCGGCCAGGGTCAGGTTCGACGCCTCGACGGACGTCCCGGAGATACTCTACCTCTATCGGATCGACGGGCCACTCGACCCGAACTCGCCAGACTACGACCCGGACGTGAAGGACACCGTGCTGATGTTCAGCCCCGTCCAGTTCATCTGGGCCGGCTGGGACCCGGACGGCCTGGGATCTCCGATTCAGTACAGCTTCAAGATGGACTCGAATCCGTTCGAGGCGTACGGCGACAGCACGACCGCGACGTACCCGGACACGACGATCGACCCCCAGAACCCGCCGGTTTCGGCCGGCACGCACTTCTTCTACGTCAAGGCCAGGGACGAGACGGGCGCCGAGAACTTCCCGGAGAACTACAAGTTCGTGATGAACTTCGAGCCCGACAGCGAGATCCTCGAGCCCTTTGATGACACGGGCACGCTCACTGTCTCGGACGGCGATACGATCTGGTTCCGCTGGAGCGTACGTGACAAGGAGAGGATCCTGGCGCCCGAGGACACGCTGGTGGGCGTGGCCTCGATCTGGATCACTCTCGACAACGACTTCCGCAGGGAGTTCCACGTCGACAAGCACACTCAGGAGTACGTCAGCGAGTGGTACTTCACGTCCAGCGTCGCGATCTCGGACTCGCACTACATCGAGAGTCGCAACTCGCCGCAGGGCGGGAACGCAC
>DAOWCM010000331.1 GCA_030639555.1 Candidatus Eiseniibacteriota bacterium
CCTGTTTCGGGTGCGTCACGAACAAGGACGGGCGCTGCGCGATCGACGACGTGGCGAACGAGTGCATCGAGAAGATGATGCACTCGGACGGCATCATCCTGGCGTCGCCCACGTACTTCGCCGATGTCACGGCCGAGATGAAGGCGCTCATCGACCGGGCGGGTCTGGTCGCGGGAGTGAACGGGCACATGTTCAGGCGCAAGGTCGGCGCCGCCGTCGTCGCCGTGCGGCGGGCGGGAAGCATCCACGCGTTCGATTCGATGAACCACTTCTTCCTCATCGGTCAGATGATCGTGCCGGGTTCTATCTACTGGAACCTGGGGATAGGCCGCGAGAAGGGGGAAGTCGAGGAGGACGACGAGGGCGTCGAGACGATGAAAGTCCTGGGCGAGAACATGGCATGGCTTCTCAAGAAGATGAACGAGTAGGGGCGTGACGAGCACGCACGGGTAGACACGTGATTCGGATAACGCGCAGCATCTCCATAAACGAGGACGAGATACGGGAGGTGTTCGTTCGCGCCTCCGGGCCGGGCGGCCAGAACGTCAACAAGGTCTCGACTGCCGTCCAGCTCCGGTTCGACGTCGCGAACTCGCCCTCGCTTCCTGACGACGTCCGCGAACGCCTCATCCGCCTTGCCGGGAAGCGCATGACGGATGGCGGCGAGATTGTCCTCGATGCCAGGCAGTTCCGGACGCAGCTCAAGAACCGGCAGGACGCGCGCGAGAGGCTGGTGGAGCTCATACGGCGGGCGGCCGTGAGGCCGAAGCCGAGGAGGCGCACGAAGCCGACGCGTGCCTCGAAGGAGAGGCGCCTCGATACGAAGCGGCGCAAGAGCAGGGCCAAGAAGCAGAGGCGGCGGGTCACCGGGTCGGATGACTAGCCGGCACGGCGTCCCGTGGCTCGGAGTGAGCCCCGCGAGCGACCCCGCGGGCTCCGGAGGGGCACGCATGAGCGACCTCGCGAACCGGGCGGGCCATACGGAGCTTCCCATCGACGGGACGCTCGACCTCCATACGTTCAGGCCCGGTGACGTCAAGGAACTCGTGCCCGACTACCTGGAGTCCTGCCGGGAGCGCGGCATCCTGGAGGTGAGGATCATCCACGGGAAGGGGACCGGCGCTCTGAGACGTACGGTGCACGCGATACTCGACCGGCTGCCGGACGTTGTCTCCCACTCGTCGGCGGGGCACGGCGGCGGAGGATGGGGCGCGACGGTCGTCGTACTCAAGCCGCGGGAATAGAGACAAGATCGCGGGTGCGCCGGACGCGTGGGGACGGCTGGCGCAATGGCTGGGGGGAGCGCATGAGCAGAACTCCCGACACGAAGGTCCTTGTTCTCTTCTGCGGCGGCACGCTCGTCATGGAGGAGGACGAGCGCGGGAGCCTCCTGACGCCGGCGCTGGACAGGGCGATCGAGAACCTCCTCAGTATGGAAACGCGCCTCGATGAACTCGCGCACATCGAGGTTGCTTGCATCGACAACATTGACAGCAGCAACATCCGGCCGGACCACTGGGACCGCGTCGCGTCCGTCATCGGGGAAAACTACGACGCGCACGACGGATTCGTGGTCACGCACGGCACCGACACGATGGCCTACTCGGCGAGCGCGCTGTCGTTCGTGCTGAGGGGCCTAGGTAAGCCGGTCGTGCTCACCGGGTCGCAGATACCGGGCACCCGGATAGAGTCAGACGCCCGCAGGAACTTCGTCAACGCCGTGCGCGTGGCGACGATGGACCTCTCGGGTGTCTTCATCGTGTTCGACAGAAAGATCATCCTGGGCGCGCGCGCCACGAAGTTCTCCGAGTCGAGGCTCGACGCGTTCACGACGGTCAACCGCGGGATGGTCGGGGACATCCGGGTCGATGTCCGGCTGGGCGAGCACACCACCCGAAGCGACGGGCCGCTCGACGTCCAGAAGGGTTTCGAGGAAAACGTCGCCATAGTGACGCTCGTTCCCGGAATGCCGCCCGCCGTTCTGACGAACATCGTGGACAGCGGGATCAAGGGGCTCGTGTTGCGAGGGTTCGGCACGGGCAACGTCGCATACGACTACCACGATGCGATAGAACGGGCGGCGACGCTTGGCATACCGGTCGTGGTGACCACCCAGTGTCTGCAGGGCGCGACGATGATGCATCTCTACGACCTGGGCGCGAAGCTGCTCGACCTCGGTGCCATCCAGGCGTACGACATGAGCATCGAGAGCACCGTGACGAAGCTCATGTGGGCCTTGAAGCGCGCCGACTCCATAGAGGACGTGCGCGAGATCATGCACACGGACTTCTGCGGGGAGATATCCGTTCCGGGACCGTCCGCGGCGTAGGTCGACACTGACGGAGAAGGCGCCATGAAGAAGCACCAGGACGCATACGGCCGCGAGATCTACGACCACTACCAGGGCAAGGGCGGCTACGAGATCGTCGAGCGGGACGACGGCTACGTCGACGTGTCGAGCGGGCCGGAGATGTACTTCACCACATACAGGGACTGGGGACCGCACCTTCGAAAGGCGGTGGCCTACGCCCGCGGCCGCGTGCTCGATGTCGGATGCGGCGCCGGCAGACACTCGCTCTACTTCCAGGACAAAGGCCTCGACGTTCTCGGCATCGACGTATCGCCGCTGGCGATCAAGGTCGCGAAGCTGCGCGGGCTCAAGAAGGCGCGTGTCCTCGCGGTGACGAAGGTATCGAAAAGGCTCGGCAAGTTTGACACCATCGCCATGTTCGGCAACAACTTCGGGCTATTCGGCGACGCCAGGCGCGCGAAGTGGCTGCTGGCGAGATACCGGGCCATTACGAACGACGGCGCCCGCATCATCGTGGAGAGCTCGAACCCCCACGCCACGGCCAACAAGTGTCACCTGAGCTACCACAGGCGCAACCGCAGGCGCGGTCGGATGGCGGGGCAGCTCAGGATTCGAGTGCGCTATCAGACCTACATCACACCCTGGTTCGATTACCTGCTCGTTTCTCCTGACGAGATGAAGAAAC
>DAOWCM010000423.1 GCA_030639555.1 Candidatus Eiseniibacteriota bacterium
CATTCTTTCGCCGAAAGTGGAGAGCGCGGCGACGACGTCCGAAGGAGCGCCAGCGGCCAGAGCACCCACGAGGACGGCGGCCCTCAGCGGTCGGGCCGTTTTGTTCAGATGAATGAACTCTACCGCCTCGATAGTGACCGCTGTTCCCTCACCCTCCATGTCAGCGACCTGGCCGCCCACCATGCCGGCAAGACCGTTGGCGGCCGCGAGCTCGGCCACGACCGCGAGCCTTCTCTCGGGCGTGAGCCGCTCCTCGCGCGCGACGATCTCGAACGCGAGCGGCAGAAGAGCGTCTCCCGCCAGTATCGCCGTGGCCTCGTCGAACGCCTTGTGACAGGTCGGCCGGCCCCGTCGCGTGTCGTCGTCGTCCATCGCCGGAAGGTCGTCGTGGATGAGCGAGTACGTGTGTATGAGCTCCGTCGCGCAGGCGGGCGCCAGAACCGCGTCGCCCTCACCGCCCGTGAGTTCATAGGCCGTCAGAGCCAGAATCGGGCGCAGCCTCTTCCCTCCCGAGAAGACACTGTACCGCATCGCCTCAAGCAGCTTTGGAGTCGGCGCGGAGGCGCTCGGCAGGAATCGCTCGAGCGCGGCGTCGACCGCCTCACGGCGCTCGCTCAGATAGGTCTTGAGGCTCCGTTCCCCACTACTCGTCTTCATCCCCTCCCCCGAACGCGTCGAGCTCGAACGCCCCCTGTTCCGTCTTCGTCAACTTCCTCACCCGCTCCTGGGCCTTCTCGAGCGTCTTCACCAGAGTACCCGCCAGCTCCATCCCCTCCTCGAAGGCCTTGATGGAATCCTCGAGCGCCAGCTCCTTCTGCTCCAGCTTCTCAACCAGTGCTTCCAGCTTCCCCATGTCTTCCTCAAATGTGGCCCGCTTGTTCAACTTGTCCTCCCGGGCTTTCCAGCCACACTCTGCACTTCGCAGTCAAAAGAGCCGTCGGCGACCGTCACTCTGACTCCAGAACCGCCTGAGACGTCGCCCACCGACCGAACGGGGGTCAGGGAAGGGATGAGGGAAACCGCGGCGAATCCCCGCGCCATGATGTGAGAGGGGTCTGCCAGCCTCAGCTCCGACGCCAGACGCCCGATGAGCGTTTCGGCCGTGTTCAGCCGCACGGTGACCGCGGCGAACAGGCGCCGCGTGTGCTCGTCGGTCCGCTGGGCCAGTCTGTCGACCAGCTCTCCAGGCAGTCGGAACGCGTACGCCTTGACGCAGGCCCGTGTCCTGCCGGCCAGCTCGGCCAGAACAGCCTCGACCGCCACGTCGAGTCTGGCCCTCAGCGACTCGACCGTCCGCGCGAGGTCCTGTCTGTCCGGCACCACGAGTTCGCCGGCGTTCGAAGGGGTCGCCGCCCGTCTGTCGGACACCAGGTCCGCAATCGTCGTGTCGATCTCGTGCCCGACGGCCGACACTATCGGAGTGCGCGCCGCGAACATGGCCCGCGCGACCGACTCGTCGTTGAACGCCATGAGGTCCTCCAGCGACCCTCCCCCACGCCCGACGATGGCCACATCGGCCTCGCCCCACTCGTCGATGAACTCGATCGCGCGCACTATCTCAGGGACGGCCTCCCGGCCCTGCACGGCCGCGGGAACAACAACCACCCGCGTTCCAGGGAAGCGCTCGCCGATCACCCGGATGATATCCCGGACCGCCGCTCCGGTCGGCGACGTCACGACGGCGACCGTGTCGGGGAACCGAGGGATCGGCTTCTTGTGCGCCGGGTCGAAGAGACCCTCCGCCGCCAGCCGGCGCTTGAGTTCCTCGAATGCGGCGGCGAGCGCGCCGATGCCGGCCGGCTTCATCGCCTCCACGTAGAGCTGGTAGCGGCCGGACGGCTCGTAGACTTTGACGCGCCCCCAGGCGGCCACCTTCATCCCGCTCTCCGGGGTGAAAACCAGGCCCCGGTTGGCCGTCTTGAACATCACGCAGGGGAGCTGGCTCTTCTCATCCTTGAGGGAGAAGTACATGTGGCCCGACGTGTGGTGGACGAAGTTCGATATCTCCCCCTCAACCCAGAAGACGGGCAACGACGTCTCGAGCACCGCCTTGATGCGGGCGGTCACCTCACTGACGCTGTAGA
>DAOWCM010000329.1 GCA_030639555.1 Candidatus Eiseniibacteriota bacterium
TCACCATGGTCGCCGTACCGCTCGGATCGTAGATCTGGTCGACCTCCGTGTAGGTGAAGGCAAGGAGGTCGGCACGGATGTTGTCCTCGTGCTCATCGTCGTACTCGCCGTCGTCACCCGGGCCCTGGTTCGAAGCGACACCCATGCCCTTGTGGTACCAGTCGGCGCCCGTCTGCGGCCTCTTCTCGTACTCGACGGTCCGCAGAACCTGCGTCTCGACCTGCGACGGGGTCTCGGCAGAGAAGCGCCCCACAAAGAGGTCCGGGTAGTTATCGCCGCTGATGAGCGTGTAAGACGGATCGGAGAGGTCGCTCACGGTAGGACTCGGCACCTGCGCCGCATCGCCGACCAGAAGCACGTAGGTCAGACCGTTGTCATTGTAGTACTGCTCGATGTAGGCGTCGATGCCCGCGGCCGAGCCGCCCGCATCCGTCGTGGTCACCATCTCGCACGGCATGCCCATCTGGTTCTTCCAATCGACCAGAGGCTGCATGGCCGCAAGGAAGCCTGGATCGTCGTAGCAGATGACGAGCATGTTGCCGCCATCCGCGACGGGCGGGTACCGCCCGATGTCGGACGAATCGAAGTTGAGGAAGTGCCGCTCGTAGATACTCCTGAACTCAGCGTCCAGCTTGTCCGGACGCACCGTCAGCACGTTCACCTTCCCCGGACCGACAGCCACGACCTCCACAACGACGCGGTCGTAGACGCGGAGCGTCTGCGAGGCCGCGTTGTACTGGAGGGGATTCACCACGACGACCACACCGCGAACGTCACGCATGATGTAGGGCTGACGCGCGTAGGCGAGGTCGGAGGGGTACCAATCGCTCGAGTCGTAGAAGGGGTCGAAGGAATAGGCCACGGTGGCGGGATCGATGTCTCGCGTGATGTGGCCCTTCGAGGGCGCCGCGGGAATGTTCGGGTAGTCGATGTAGTGCGACGAGACGACCCTGACCACCATCTCAGCGTCGTCCGGAATGACGATGCTGCGGCAGATGTTGGGAAGCTGCGGAAGTCCCGATTCCATCGATGGACTCTCGTCAGCGAGTGCGATGGAATAGAAGATCTCTCCGTCGATGTCGATCGGGGTCTTCGTGAAGCTCCCAATATCGTATTCCAGAACCGTCCGGTGGATATCGGACTCGACGATGCGGGCAGAGACGATCTCCGGGTGACTGCTCACCGCGACGGTCTCCGCGGCCAGGACCAGAACCGGGAGCAGGAACACAAGAGCCAACGTCAGCATAGCCTTTCGCACAGCACACCTCCTCGAGTGCATCGGCAGGACACAGGTTCCCCCGGTGCGGGTCAGACTCGCCTCTCATATTCGCGCATATGTGATACACAAGCCCACGCAGACAGGCGCGCGGAAGCAGCTCGCGCGTGAACTCAGCACGACCGCCGGCCGCACCCCATCTGTTAGGTCAATTATAGCACATCTCTGGTGTTTTGTCATTACATCATCCCGGCACATCGAACCCAGAACCCGTGTTGCTGGAGAATTCGCCCCCCGAGTGCTACAATTCCCCAATCTGCTGCGAGAGTGGCGGTAGCAGCGACCCTTAGAACCATCAGAGAATCGTGCGATGAATGTCCTGATCGACGCTCTCATAGGCTTGCGGAATCTCCTCCACGGCAACCTGATCTTCGGTGTGGGGGCGCTTCTGCTTGCTGGATTCGTCGGTGGGAAGTTCGCGGCGCGCCTCAAGCTCCCGACGATTTCAGGCTACATAGTCGCCGGGCTCCTGCTCGGCCCATCGATCCTCAACGTGGTTCCCGACCACATCGTGGAGTCGCTCGCGCCTGTTCCCCACATCGCGCTGGGACTCATCGCCATTACCATCGGGTCCGAGTTCCGCATCGCGAAGCTCAGAAAGACCGGCCGCAACATCTTGATGATCACGACGGTTCAGCTGATCGCGACGTTCGGGGCAGTGGCCGTGGCTCTGCGGGTCTTCGGAGCACCGCTCCCGATGGCGCTGCTCCTGGGCGCCATCGCCTCCGCCACGGCGCCGGCCGCCACCGTCGCCATCGCCACGGAGCTTCGTGCCAGAGGGCCGCTCGTATCGACACTCTTCGGAGTCGTGGCACTCGACGACGCCTTCGCTATCACGCTGTTCGGGTTCGTGATGGCGTTCGCGTCCGCCATGGTCGTCGGGGCGGGCGTCCACGGCCCGCTGGCCATGATCCTCCACCCGCTGCGCGAGATAGCCCTCTCGGTGGCGATCGGTCTGGTATTCGGATACGTGGTCCATCGGCTGGTCGTCAACCGGAAGAGCAACAACGAGATCATCGTCATCGTCCTCGGGTTCGTCCTGCTGACGAGCGGCATAACCATTTCCATCCACGTGTCGCCGCTCATGGCGAACATGATGATGGGTTTCGCGCTTGTGAATCTCTCCCCGAAGAACAGCAGGGTCATGAGAGTCCTCGAACCTCTCTCGCCCCCCATCTATGCTGCCTTCTTCGCGCTGGCGGGAACCGAGCTGGACGTGAGGACGCTCTCGGCGACGGGCGTGCTGGGAGTTGCCTACCTGCTGGCCCGCGCGGCAGGCAAGTACGGTGGTGCTTACCTTGGCGCAGTTGCCGCCAACGAGTCCGCGATCACGAAGAAGTACCTCGGTCTTGGGCTTCTTCCGCAGGCGGGAGTCGCCATCGGTCTCATTCTCGTACTTCAAGATACTGCGGCGTTCACGCATCTGCCGTACATGGGACAGATGGTCAACATCGTCCTCGCCTCGATCCTCGTCAACGAGATTGTCGGGCCCCCGCTTGCGAAGTATGCCCTTGAGGCATCGGGGTCCGCAAGACGCCGCTCAGCATCCGGAGGAACACGGACATGAAACTGACCGACGCGGTTACGGTCGAGAGCATCGAGATCAACCTCAGGGCGCGCAAGAAGGAAGATCTCTTCAAGGAGATGGTCGCTCTCCTGAAGAAGAACCCGGTTCTCGAGGACGTCGATGAGAGTACCGTTCTCAAGGCCCTCAACGAGCGTGAGAAAACGGCA
>DAOWCM010000308.1 GCA_030639555.1 Candidatus Eiseniibacteriota bacterium
GACGAGTACGAGCAGATGGCCGAGATGTACGAGTCGACTCTCCGTTCGATCACCGAGGGCGAACTCGTGAAGGGCCTCGTTCTCGCCGTGACAGACAACGAGGTTCTGCTCGACATCGGTTTCAAATCCGAGGGCAGAGTGGCGCTCGACGAGTTCCCCGAGCCGGACACCATCAAGCCGGGCGACGAGATCAGCGTGCTGCTCGAGGCGACCGAGGACCAGGACGGTGAGGTCCGGGTCAGCAAGAGGAAGGCCGACTTCCTGCAGGTCTGGGACAAGATCAAGGAAGCGCACGACGAGCAGTCCATCGTCGAGGGAACTCCCAAGCGCAGGATCAAGGGCGGACTCAAGGTCGACCTCTTCGGCGTCGAGGCGTTCCTGCCCGGTTCCCAGGTCGCTCTGAGGCGCATTCCCAATCTGGAGGAACTGCTCGGCCAGAAGCTCCGCTTCAGAATCCTCAAGGTCAACAAGAGGCGGAGGAACATAGTCATATCGAGGCGCGTCGTACTCGAGGAGGAACGCCAGGAGAAGAAAACGGCTCTCCTCGCCGAGCTCGAGATCGGACAGATCAGACAGGGCGTCGTCAAGAACATCACGGACTTCGGTGCCTTCGTCGACCTCGGTGGTATCGACGGACTTCTTCACATAACCGACATGAGCTGGGGGCGCATCCGCCACCCATCCGAGCTCGTGGCGATCAGCGACGAACTGACCGTCAAGGTCCTCAACTTCGAGCTGGAGCGCGAGCGCATCTCTCTGGGACTCAAGCAGCTTGCCGAGTACCCGTGGGAAAACGTCGAGGAAGAGTTCCCCGTCAACATGAAGGTCCGCGGGAAGGTGGTCTCGATCACCGACTACGGCGCGTTCGTGGAGCTCAAGGAAGGTGTCGAGGGTCTCATCCACATCTCCGAGATGTCGTGGACGCAGCACATCCGCCATCCCTCCAAGATCCTGGGGATCGGTGACATCGTCGAGGTGAAGGTCCTCAACGTCAACAAGGCCGAGGAGAAGATCTCACTGTCCCTCAAGAGAACCGAGAGCGACCCGTGGCAGGACCTCGACAGCAAGTACCCGGTGGGATCGAGGATCGAGGGACGCGTCCGGAACCTCACAGACTTCGGCGCGTTCGTCCAGCTCGAAGAGGGCATGGACGGCCTGGTCCACATTTCCGACATGTCCTGGACGAAGCGGATCAAGCACCCGAGCGAGGTTCTCCACAGAGGCCAGAAGGTCGAGGTGATGGTGCTGGGCATCGACAAGGACAGGCACCGTATCTCGTTGGGCATCAAGCAGTCGATGGAGAACCCGTGGGAGCGCCTCGCGCAGGAGTACTCGACGGGGACGGAGGTCGAGGGCACGGTGAGCCGGATACACAAGTCCGGCATCGTCGTCGACCTCCCCGGCGACGTCGAGGGGTTCGTTCCGATGTCTCATCTTGCGCTTCCGGAGATCAGCAAGATAGAGGCGCGGTTCGCGCCTGCCGACCCGCTTCCGCTGGAGGTCATCGAGGTTTCACCCGAGAACCGCAGGATCGTTCTTTCGGTCAAGGCCCACATGGAGAAGCAGCCGGAGGAGGCGCTGGCCGAGTACATCGCGGCGCACGAGATCCGTCCGGAGCTCCTGGAGCCCGAACCCGAGCCCGAGCCTGAGGCTCCTGCTGAGACCGACGACAAGACGGCCGTGACCGAGCCTGCGAGCGAGGGCGATGCCCAGGCGCAGGAGGCGACTGAGGCACCCGCCGGCGAGAAGGCAACACCGGCAGAGACCAAGGCGCCCGCCGACGAGACCGACGAAATCCCGAAGGAGGAGGCGAAGCCTGAGGCCACGGACGAAGCCGTGGACGAGGCAAAGCCTGAGACCACGGACGAAGCCGTGGACAAGGCAAAGCCTGAGGCCACGGACGAAGCCAAGGAGAAGGCGGAGCCTGAGGCCACGGACGAAGCCAAGGACGAGGCAAAGCCTGAGGCCACGGACGAAGCCGTGGAAGAGAAGAAGCCAGAGGATACGGACGAAGCCGTGGAAGAGAAAAAGCCAGAGGGCACCTAGGCCTGCCGCCTGAGACCCCGTGGTCCAGGCAACGGCCGGTCTGTGACCTCTGACTGGAAGTGCACCGGGGGGGACTCGATCGAAGAGTCCCCCTGTTGCTCTTGCGGACGGAGAGACGCCTTGACCGGGAAGTCCAGAACCGTCGGCCTGATGACCGTCGGCTGCAAGCTGAACCAGTACGAGACAGAAGGAGTAGCGGAACGCCTGGAAGAACAGGGCTTCGTGGTTGTCCCCTTCGACACCCCCGCCGACGTCTACGTCGTCAACACGTGCACTGTCACGCGCCGCAGCGACTACCGCTCCAGACAGATGCTGCGCAGAGCAGCCCGCAGGAGTGGGCGGGCGCTGGTGGTCGCAACGGGCTGCTACGCTCAACGGGATCCCGACGCGCTCGCCGCAATGCCCGAGGTAAGCCTGGTCGTCGGGAACAGCTCAAAGCGTGACCTGGCCGCGCTGGTCGTGGAGCACCTCCGCTCCGACACCGGGGACAGCGGCGAGACACGCATCGAGGTTCGGCCACTGAAGGACGAGGCCTTCGAGGCGTTCGACATCAGGCGCTTCCGGGGTTACACGCGGGCGTTCATCAAAATACAGGACGGGTGCGATCAGCGGTGCACCTACTGCGCGGTCCCGGACGCCAGGGGACCCGCGCGCAGCAGACACTTCGACGATGTTCTCGAACAGGCTTCCACACTCGCGGCCAACGGATACCGGGAGCTGGTGCTGACAGGCGTGCACATCGGCGCCTTCGAGGACCCGGACGGACGCAGCCTGCCGGAACTCCTGAGGGCGCTGGCCGAGATCGACGGCCTGGTCCGCCTGCGGCTGGGCTCGGTGGAACCGAGAGAGCTGACGCCGGAGCTTGCCGCGACGGTCCTTCAGACAGAAAAAGTATGCAACCACCTGCACGTGCCCCTCGAGAGTGGCTCAGATACCGTGCTCAAGAGAATGCGCAGGGGGTACACGCGCGCCCGATATGCGGAGGCCGTCCGCCGGGTCACGGACGCGGACCCTCTGTGCGGACTGGGCACCGACGTGATGGTGGGGTTCCCGGGCGAGACAGAAGAGGACTTCGCCGATACGGTGTCGATGATCGAATCTCTGCCTTACACCTACCTCCACGTGTTCGCCTACTCACCGAGAGGGGGCACGCCGGCGGCCGAGATGGACGGCCAAGTGCCC
>DAOWCM010000007.1 GCA_030639555.1 Candidatus Eiseniibacteriota bacterium
AAGGAGATCGAGACGGCGCTCCTTTCGGCGGTCGGTTCGTCCCCGAACATCGAGGTGTGGGAGGACCACGTCGCGATCGACGTCGTCGTCGGCGAGTCGGCGGAGGGACGGAGGTGCGTCGGCGTTCACGTGCTGGACGTCGAGGCGGGCGTGGTGAGAACTGTGGTCGCTTCAGTTACGGCGCTTGCGACAGGAGGGTGCGGGAAGGTCTACATCTACACGACGAATCCCGACATCGCGAGCGGTGATGGCATCGCCATCGCGTATCGCGCCGGTGTGCCCGTTCGCAACATGGAGTTCATCCAGTTCCATCCCACCTGTCTGTATCACCACGACGTCAAGTCGTTTCTCATCTCGGAGGCCGTGCGTGGCGAGGGTGCCGTGCTTCGAACCTTGAGCGGTGAGAGGATCATGGAGGGCAAGCATCCCAGGGAGGACCTGGCGCCCAGGGACATCGTCGCCCGCGCCATCGACCGGGCGATGAAGGAGACGGGAGACAAGCACGTCCATCTCGATCTGACCCATCTCGACCCGGACCAGGTGAGGTCGCGCTTCCCGAACATAAACGGATATCTGCTGGAGCTCGAGATCGACATGACGAAAGTGCCCGTGCCCGTCGTTCCAGCCGCGCACTACGTGTGCGGCGGCGTCGCCGTCGACCTCGAGGGCAGAACAGACCTGCCGGGGCTGTACGCGATCGGAGAGGTCGCTCACACCGGCATGCACGGTGCGAACAGACTGGCCTCGAACTCCCTTCTGGAAGCGGTCGTGTTCAGCGAGCGAGCGGCCAGATCGGCCGTGGACGTGTTCGACAAGGGCACGGCCGTGTCTCCGGGAGCTGGCGGGACGGAGTGGTCGGGGCGTGAGGCCGGTCCCGTTCCGGAGGGCGTGCTCATCGATCACAGCTGGGACATCGTCCGTCGGATTATGTGGGATTACGTCGGGATCGTCAGAACAGAGAGGAGGCTGGAGTTCGCCGCCCTTCGGATGTCCGCCATCGGGGCGGAGATCGCCGACTACTTCGCGCGCTATCCCGTCAGCCGAGACCTCCTCGAGCTCAGGAACATCTCGCTGGTCGGAGAACTGATAATCGAGAGCGCGCGGCTGCGGAGGGAATCGAGGGGACTCCACTGGATGGAGGACTTCCCGGAGAGAGACGACGAGCACTTCCTCAGGGATACTGTCCTGGACGGGAGCACACAGTTATGAAGAGAGCACATTTCAGTGTTCCGGCGGCTCTGTTGGCGCTTCTCCTCTGCGCCGCCGGATGCGGCGCCGAAGGAGGCGATGACAACGTGGATGCGGAGAGGCAGGATTCGACGGGTGAGGTGCGCCGGCCGATCGTGGCGGGCTCGTTCTACCCCGGAGACCCCCAAGTGCTGGCTGACGACGTCGACGGGTTCCTCGATGCCGCGGGCACGCGGGAACTCGATGGGGAGATCGTGGGGCTCATCTCGCCGCACGCTGGGTACATGTACTCGGGGGCGGTGGCCGGACGCGCCTACGCGTGTGTAAGGGGAATGTCGTTCGACACGGTGATCGTGGTTGCTCCCACACACAGGTTCCCCTTCAGAGGCGCTTCGATCTTCGGCGGCGGCGGGTACGAGACACCGCTCGGTGTCGTTCCCGTCGACCGCGAGCTGGCCGACGCGATCAGTGAGTCCTCGAGGGGTTTCGGCTTCGAGCCCCGTGCTCACGCGAGCGAACACTCGCTCGAGGTGCAGGTACCCTTCCTCCAGCGCGCCCTCGGCGAGTTCTCGATAGTCCCGATTGTGATGGGGGAGCAGAGCGAGACGGTGGTGCGCCTGCTCGCTGCCCGAATCGCCGACGCAGTCAGGGAGGACGCGGGCAAGCGCGTGCTTCTGGTCGCAAGCACCGACCTGTCCCACTACCACGGCCACGACGAGGCCGTCGAACTGGACTCGCACGTGATCCGGGCGGTGGAGGACTTCGACCCCGAGGGACTTCTTGCGTCGCTCGCACGCGGCGAGTGCGAAGCCTGCGGTGGAGGCCCCACGGCGGTCGTAATGATGGCGGCACGGGAGCTCGGAGCGCGCACATCGACGGTCGTCGGCTACGCGACGTCCGGCGATGTCACCGGGGACAAGTCGCAAGTGGTGGGCTACATGGCGGCGGTGCTTCACGGTGCGCCCGCGTCCGAGAGGCCGGAGGACGAGGAGAAGCGGGAGCCCGTGGCCTCGACGGACGGAACGCCTGCGCCCTACACGGGCCTGACCCACGAGGAGCGCGGCGCACTGTTGTCGCTGGCGCGTCGTTCGATAGAGGCGGCGCTCGCCGGGCGCGCTGCGCCTGCGCCCGTGTTTTCATCCCGGGCGTTGGCCACGGAGAGCGGCGCGTTCGTCACGCTGGAGAAGGACGGCGCTCTCCGTGGATGCATCGGCCACGTGCGCGCGTACAAGCCGCTCGAGCAGACGGTTTCTGAGATGGCCGTGGCAGCGGCGCTTCACGACCCGCGCTTCCCTCCGGTGACCGCTGACGAGTTCGACGGTCTCACCGTGGAGATCTCTGTGATGTCGCCGCTCACGGTCGTCGAGGACGTGTCTGAGATAGAGGTCGGGACTCACGGTCTCATCATACAGGACGGAGGGCGGAGCGGTCTTCTCCTGCCGCAGGTGGCGTCCGACTACGGCTGGGACCGCGAGACCTTCCTGGAGCACACTTGCATGAAGGCGGGGCTCCCGCCGGATTCCTGGAAGCAGGAGGGTGTCACCATTCTCAAGTTCACGGCTGAGGTCTTCGGAGAGGAGTAGGCTCTCCTGTCCGAGGCATCGCCGGGCTCTTGGACAACGCAGCAAGCTGAGGGAGACATGAGAGGAAGACATGGTCCATGGGCGGTCCTGCTGCTCGCGGCCGCCGTGTTGGTAGCGGTGTCGGGGATCATCAGCCTGGCAACGGGAGGGTCGGGCGCGGCCAGGGTCGGGTTCGTGCGTCCCCATGTGGCATCGTACTGGGAGAGCCTCGACGGGAATCTGGTGAGATGCGGCCTTTGCCCGAGGCGATGCGTCGTGCCTCCGGGCGGGCGCGGCTACTGTGAGGTCCGGGAGAACAGGGACGGCGTCTACTACACGTTGACCTACGGCAATCCCTGCGCCATTCACGTCGATCCCATTGAGAAGAAGCCCTTCTACCATTTCCTACCGACCACCACTGCATTCTCGATAGCAACGGCCGGCTGCAACCTGGACTGCAAGTTCTGCCAGAACTGGCACATTTCTCAGGCGCGTCCCGAGGAGCTGGCCAATCACGACCTCCCACCGGAAGAGCTCGTGGAGGCCGCGGTCAGGAGCGGCAGCCCGTCGATCGCGTATACCTACTCGGAGCCTACGATCTTCTACGAGTACATGCTGGACATCGCGAAGCTCGCGCACGCTCGGGGCCTCAGGAACGTCTATCACTCGAACGGCTTCATCGAGCCTGCGCCCCTCAGGGAACTCTGTCAGTACCTGGACGCGGCCAACGTCGATCTCAAGGGCTTCACGGAGCAGTACTACAGCGACATGACCGACGGCTCGCTTGCGCCCGTACTCCGCTCGCTCAGAATCCTCAGGGAGGAGGGCGTCCACCTGGAGATAACCACGCTCTTGATCGCGGGCCAGAACGACGACCCCGAGACCCTAGCGGCGATGTGCCGCTGGATCCGCGACAACCTCGGGGCGTCCGTCCCGGTCCACTTCTCCCGATTCCACCCGCAGCACAGGCTCAGGAACCTGCCCCCGACACCCCTCGAGAGGCTGGAGGCCGCCAGGAACATCGCTCTTCGGGAGGGGCTCGAGTACGTCTACATAGGGAACGTGCCCGGGCACGAGGCGAACAACACATACTGCCCCGTCTGCTCGGCGGAGCTGATCCACAGGATCGGGTATTCGGTGGAGGTGAGGGGACTGGACGGCGGGCGGTGCTCGGAGTGCGGAGCGGCCGTGGACGGCGTCTGGCAGTGACGTACGGTAGTGTCCATAGTTGTGTGTGAATTCATTTGGGGACATGCGATTCGCGATCTCCCACGCCAATACCAGGGAGGAAACGCCAGTGATTCAGGGGAGCAGCAGAACCACGTCGCAGCAGGATCACACGCTTGGGGAGGCGTTGGCCACCGCACTGCTCGTCACGTCGCTCGCTGTCCTTGTGGGAGCGTACGCGGGGTTCCTTGAGAGCCTCCTGTTGACAGGCATCGGCAGTACGGTGATGACCGCCAGAGCAGCCGTGAATGTCGCTGTGCTGTACGGGCTGATGTTCGGTTGCCTGGGGCTCGTCATCGGGCTTGTTGCCATGGGTATCGGAGCGGCGACGGGTTGGCGTACAGCCACGGGGAGGACGCGCTGCCTACTGGGAAGCGGAGTCAGCGTCTTCGTCGTCCTCGTAATCGCGGGCGCATACATGAATGAGCTGTTCCTCCCAGCGATGATCTCGAAGCAGGCCCTCGTCGCAGACGGCGTGCTCCTGGTTGCGTGTGTGCTTCTGTGGTGGTTTATCTACAAAGCGAGTCTCAGGTGGTTGGAGCGTTCCAGGAGCCTTCGCGGGTGGCGATCACCCATGCGTTGGGCGTGGCTCTGTCTAGTGCTCGCCCTGATGGTAACCGGAGTCGCCTCCCCAGGATTGGGCGCCGGGCGACTTGCGTCCGAGCGAGCGCGAGTGGCAAAGGACCTGAACGTCCTGCTTCTTGTGATTGACGCTCTGCGTGCTGACCATCTGGGTTGCTACGGTTACGAGCGCGATACGTCGCCGAACATGGACACTCTGGCTGAGGAGGGCGTCCTTTTCCGGAACGCCTACACACACGGATCACGCACGAAGGAGTCGACCGCCTCTCTCGTGACGTCGCTCTACCCCAGCAGCCACAACGTCTGCAATATGGCGAACGCGATCCCTGTGTCGTGTGCCACACTCATGAACGAGCTGCATGGACACGGGTACAGAACGGCGGTGTTCTCGGCGAACCCGCTGGTGTCCCCGTTGTTCGGTTTCGGCCGCGGCGTTGACCTCTTTTACGCCAAGACCCCGATTGCTGAGCGGCTGGTGATCATCCCGCAGACACTGAGGAAGCCCACGCTGCGCTTGGGGGTCCTGCTCGCGTTTGAAAGGAAGCTGGAGCGCCTGTTCCCGCTTCCGGTCGAGGAGACTCCCTTCCTGGGGGGAAGTGCTGACACCCTGAACAGCAGGCTCCTCTCGTGGATTGACGAGGAGCCGAAGGCTGGGTTCTTCGCATACGTGCACTACATGGAGCCACATCTGCCATACGCGCCTCCAGCTCCGTTCGACAAGGTCTACGACCCGGACTATCAGGGTGAACGAATCACCGAGCCGCCCCTGCCCTCGGGTCTTACTGCCGTGCCGTACAGTGAGGGTAGTGAGCTCGCCCCAGAGGAGTTCCGGAACTTGGTCGCGCAGTATGACGGGTCGATATCCTACGTCGATCAGGAGATCGAACGCCTTCTCGAGGGGTTGCGCAGTCGTGACCTAGCCGAGCGTACTCTCGTCATCATCACCGCGGATCACGGCGAGGAGCTCTACGATCGAGGCGGCTGGTCTCACGGCCACACGGTCAATGACGAGCTCGTGAAGATTCCGATGATCCTGTGGTGTCCCAGTCTCGTCCCAGGAGGCCAGGTTGCTGAAGGCGTCGTGCGTCATGTTGACATCATGCCGACGATCTTCGGGGCCGTGGGTCATGATTCGGACTCGACCGCCGTCTGGTTGGAGGGCGTAGATCTCTGGCCGTGCGTGAGTGGCGGCAGCGGCCTGCCAGTCGGCCTGCCGGCGTTATCCGAAGTCTACAGCTCAGGTTCCTGCGCTCGTTCGCTCCGAGTCGGCCCTCACAAGATCATCCAGGAACTCAGCGGATCAGATGCGGAGTACCAGCTGTTCGATTTGTCGACGGATCCGGGCGAACGTAGGGACCTCTCGGTGTCCAGGCCCGAGCTCCTGCAGTCGATGCGGGCAGAGCTGGAGCAGATGATCTCGGATTCCGAGTCCAAGAAGGCCGCCGTACGGGCTGGGGTCGTTGACGAAGCCACCAAAGAGCGACTCGAGTCGTTGGGATACGTCATGTAGTCGTGAGGGCCCGCGCCACCCACGGAGAAAGAATGGCGCAGGAAGCCAGATTCGAGTGCCTGCGGTGCGGGAGCGAGCTTGCTCTTCCATACACACGGGGTGTGACGGAAGAGCGTACGTGTCCCAGCTGCGCGAGCAACAGTGTGAGGCACGTCAAGTGGATGTGCCCACTTTCTACGCTACCCCCAACAACCCCTCAACCCCTTTCTACACACGAACTGATACACCACCGTGAGCAGGATGGTGTTGACAGCCGCGCCCGTTTGCACTAGAGTCATTGGTTGTAGGCGCCCCCAAGGGGGTCGCCGGCGACCTTGGATTGTACCCCTCTCTTGAAACAAGAAGGAGGATGCTGATGCGTTTCGTCCTCTTGACGCTTCTGGTCGGTCTGCTAGCCGCGCCTGCCGGAGCGGTCACAATCACGGTGCCGGACGAAGAGCTGGGTATCACGGCGATTCAGCAGGCTGTGGACCTCGCCGCCCCCGGCGACATCGTCCTCATCATGAGCGGCACGTACGACAGCGTCCACTCGTTCGAGACGCCGCTGGGAAGGCGGCGCGCGATCGTCGAGATCTCGAGCGACATCTTCCTCCTGGGAGCCGAGGGGAGCGACGTTGAGATCGACCACTCGGAGGCCGAGTACGGCATCCTAGTCCAGAACGTCAGTGAGAGCGCGGTCATCTCGAATCTGACGATCGTGGGTGGTGAGTCCAGGGACAAGGGGCTGCTGGATGACGGCGACGGCAGGTTCCTCGCGGCGGGCATCTGCTGCGTCGATGCGGCGAGCCCGACCATCACGGACGTCAGCATCGAGGACGGCGCCACGGGTATCGTGATCCGCACCGAGAGCGGTAGTGCCGATTCCGCTCCCGTGCTCGAGCGGGTCGTCGTGGCCCGGGGTTCGCACCATGGTATCTTCATCTATGAGAACGGGGCTTCTCCGGTTGTCATCTACAGGTGCACGCTCGTCGACAACTTCGACATGGGTATCTACGTCAGTGGCGGAAACGCGGAGATCAGTAATTCGGCGATCACCAACAACGGCAAGAACGGTGTCCACGCCTACCTCGCGACGCCCTCGATCACCTACTGCAACGTCTTCTGGAACGACCAGGTGTTCCCGAACCAGGGAACGGGCCCACAGAACTACAGCGGGACCCTGGACGACCTCACGGGTATCGACGGGAACATATCGGTCGAGGCGTACTACTGCGACTTCGTCGGAACGGCCGGATACGACTACCACGTGTGCTTGAGCGAGCCGGTGTCGCCGCACCACGAGGGGGGCGAGGGCGGTGTGACGATAGGCGCGCTCGACGCGGTCTGCACGGGCTGCCAGTCTCCGGTCGAGTTGTCAAGCTGGGGTGCCATCAAGGCGCTGTACAGGCGGTAGCTACGGGCACGGATATGTAACGCAGGGTCCCCGACGTCGCACGTCGGGGACCTCCTCATGTACGGGCGTGACGACAGGGGACGAGGGACAGAGCGAGCGACACGAACACGGCGGCGTTCACGATGGCGAGCGCGCGCATCGTGCCGAGGGTTCCCAGTATCGGCAGCAGGAAGATCGTCGTAGCGGCCGCGCCGACCGCGGCGCCCAGGAGGTCGGCGCCATACAGCCGGCCTCCGACGGCACCGACGTCGGGGCGCTCCCGTGACACGAGCTTCGCGGCCAGGGGGAACTGCAGGCCGGCGAGCAGCGCGGCGCCAACGACGATCAGCGGGAAGAGCGCCGCCCAGGCACGGAGTCCCTCCGGTGGCAGGGCCGCGATGCGCACCAGCGTGGCTCCTAGCGCCAGCGGGACCGCCGCGATGAAGAGTTGCAGGGTTACGAACGACCGCGCGGCGGCCCCGCGCGCCGCGGCCTTCGTGCCCAGCCAGCCCCCGAGCGCGAGACCGGCCATGAACGCCGCAACGATGAGCGCGAGCTGATGGTAGACGTAGCCGTAGATACTCTGAAACGCCAGGAGCGCCGTCAGCTCCAGGCTCATCTCGGTCGCGCCGACCAGAAAGACCGCGGCCATGACCACGCGCGATCGCGAGCGATCCGACCGCCGGCGGCGGAGCGACGGCACAGCCAGAAGACCAATGAGGGCGATACTCAAGAGAACAACGTTTCTCTCCGTGACGAGACCGGGCGCGGCCAGCAGCACGCGCGGCGCGCCCGAGAACTGCCTGTTCCACAACACCATGCTCAGGTAGTAGGCCGCGGGCGACAGGTCGGTGTTCACGCGCGACTGGACGCCGTCTAGCGCCGAGTCCAGGTGCGCGACCCTCTCGGCCGACAACCTGTCCGAGAGGTAGTAGTCGCGCACGTAGGCGACATCGAGTCCGCGCTCGCGGACGCGCTCGCCCAGCACCCGAGCGTCCCGCGTGAAGGCGGCTCCGGACCGTGAGGCCATGATGTGACACGGGTCACCCGGGTACATGACGACGGCAGGAAAGACGGACTCGGTCGTTGCTCTCAAACATGCCAGGAACGCGGCCAGCTCTGCGCCGATGTAGTTCTCGGCCGACCGGACGGAGAACCCGAGAACGCCGTCGTCGGACAGGATGTCGTTGACCTCCTGCTGGAACTCCGCCGTGTAGAACCTGTTGAGCTGGGCGGTCGTCGGATCGGGGATTCCCACCACGACGACATCGTAAGGCGTCCGGGCTCGCTTGACGAAGAAACGGGCGTCCGCGAAGTGCACATCCACTCTGGGGTCAGCCAGCCCATCCGTCATGGTCTCCCCGAAGGCCCGCCTGGCCGCGGGGATCAGTTCCGGGTCCAGCTCGACGTAGTCCACCACCGTGACGTCCGGGTGCTTGAGGATCTCAGCGACCGCGCCGCCCAGGCCCCCTCCGAGTAGAAGCACGCGCGACGGCGCCGGGTGCAGGAGCATTGGCAGGTGCACCGTCTCCTCAGCGCTCAGCCTGTCCGGCGCCGAGGCCGCGAGCACACCGCTCTCGTAGATGCTCTTCTGGCTGCCGATGCCGGCCGCGACGATCCTCCCGTAGATGGAGTTCGTCTGAGATACGAAGCCGACGTCGCGCCACTGCGCTCCCACTGAAGCGTCGTCGAGGCGCACGGCCGCAGGACTGAGGAGCACCGCCGACGCCACCGCGAGGATGACGCCGGCCGTGAGCATTCTCACAGGGCGCCCGCGCGCGGATACCGACGGAGAGGAAAGGAGCAGCCAGAGGGACACGCAGCTCGAGAGCACCGTCACCAGAAGCGCGATCGAGACCGGGCAAGCCCTCGGAAGCAGAACGAAGCTCACGATGAGTCCCGCGGCGGCGGCGCCGATCGCCTCTACCAGATAGACCTCTCCAGCGGCGATCCGACCGCCGCCGGATTCGCGATGCACGACCGATGTCGACAGCGCGAACATCAGCCCGGCGACGATCGTGAAGGGCGCGAGCGAGACCAGGGACGCGACCACCAGAGGGGCGAACCCCGAGACCTCGCCTGCCGTGAGCCCCATCGCTCCCCTCAGAGCACGCGTTGCGAACAGGGCCGATGGGGCGAGGACCCCCAGCACCATGAGGCCGGCCGCGAGATTGGTCCTTGTGGGAGCGATCTTCCTCGACACGAGGCCGTACGCGGCACTGCCGATCCCTCCGGTCACGAGCCAGACGGTCATTGCGATACCGAACGACATCTCGTTCCCTCGCCACGCCGTCATCAGCTCTCTCAGCAGAAGGACCTGAACCGTCAGCGTGACGGCGCCCGTCGAGGCGAGCGCCGCCAGAAGCGACGCTCGACCGTGCGCGCGGTGTGCCGCCGGCCGCCGGGTCGTACTGAGTTCGTTCGTCTCTGCGCGATGTCCGCTCATGGTGTTTCGGAGTCTAGCAGAGGCCGGGCTCCGGGCGGGGGTCGTTTCGCCGAAACTCCTTGTCCAGCCTGAGGTTAGCCTGGGAGAAAACGGTTGACACTCAAGAGAGGCGTCTGATAGCCTTCGACGCGGAAGTGACCCCTAGAGACTGCGGTTCCAGGCGCCCGCGTGCGTCCTGCCGGCGCGGAGGCAGCGCCTCTACGGCGTGCCTGCCCGCGCGCGTTCGTGTGCCCGCCATGATGTCCGGGGACTACAAGATGCCAGCAGACGAGCCGCCGACCGAGCGTCGGGACGACAGGCAGTTTGAGGAACCGATCCCGGTTCGTGAGGACCCGGCGAGCGAGAAACGCGCGTCGGTGCCCGGCGGCCGGCGCCGGGCACCGCGCCACGAGCCATCGAAGCTCGCGCGTATCATCTCCTGGTATCTGATGCGGTTCAAGCGTCCCGAGCCCATCTCCTTCGGAGAGGCCTTCCGCAACGTCGAGAGGATCCTCGTAATCCCCGAGAGGGGAGTCGCGGGCGCTCTCTTCTCCATGCCGACACTGAAGGCGCTCAGGCGCGGATTCCCCAGCGGCAAGATCGCGGTGCTGGTTCACGAGGAGGACCAGGACCTTCTGGAGGGGATCGGCGAGGTCGACCGCGTCATAGGCTACTCACTGCCGCGCGGCATCAGGCGTTTCTCAGCGCTGCTCGCGCTCGGTCACCGGATCGGGTCTTACAAGTTCGACATCGCGATGATCCTCGACAGGGAACCTGACATCGAGCGCGCGTTCCTCTGCTACCTTTCTCACGCCCCCGTTCGCGGAGGGCTTCAGAGCGACGGCAGTCATCCGTTCCTCAATCTCGAGGTTTCCAGCAACGTCCCGGGACAGACCAGGGCGCAGCTCGGCATCGAGATAGCGCGGATCATGGGTATCGACGTGTCCGGCCTCGGGCTCGCCTGGGAGGTTCCGGAGCGGGAGAGGAGGCTGGCCGAGCAGCTGGTCCACTTCCGTAAGCCGCGCGAGGACGAGCTTCTCGTGGGCTTCGACCCGGGTCCCGGCCGCGGAGGGACGTCGCTGTCCGTGTCGCAGCAGGCACGCCTCCTGGACAAGCTCTGCTCGGATTACCAGGCGAGGGCCATCCTCCTGACGGCGCCCGAGCACCACTGGCTCGTCGGGAAGCTCGAGTCGATGCTCTCCAGAGAGCCCATCGTGGTCCAGCAGCGGCGCATGAGGGACGTTGTCAGCCTGCTGAGACAGTGCGACCTCTTCGTGGCGAGCAACACCGATCTTGTCTACTTCGCCGTGGCGATGGGAATACCGACCGTGTCTCTCATGACCCCCGTCGAGGTCAGGGACGCCGCGTTCCCCGACTCCGGTTTCCTCGAGATCGTCGAGCTCACGCCGGGCGAGCGGTTCCCGATCCAAGAGTTCATCGAACGGACTCAGGCGGTCCTCCTGACGGCCGCGGACTGACGGGCGGAGCTTCATGCATCTCTTCCTCAGGCTGATGGGATACGTGAGACCGTACTGGCGGCGCCTCGTGGCGGCGCTGGTGTGCATGGCGATTTTCGCCGTCCTCTCGACCGTCTCGCTCGGAATGATCCTCCCTTTCATGAACGTGCTCTTCGAGGAGCAGACCCTAGTGACGGGGGAGGCGCCCGCGTTGGAGCCGGAGGCGCCCGCGTCGGAGCCGGGCGGCGACCTCTCCCTGTCCGTCGTCGATGACCTCCCATCCGTTGGCGGGCTCAAGGAGGAGTCCAAGGCGCGGATTCTCGCCTTCTTCGCCAGTGGGACCGCGGGCGAGGCGCTGGGGAAGATATGTATCGCGTTCCTCGTGCTCTTCTTCGTGAAATCGCTCTTCGGATACCTCCAGACGTTCCTGATGGTGACGGTCGAGCAGCGAGTCATCCGCGACATCCGAAACGCGCTGTTCTCCCATCTGAACGAGCTCTCTCTGTCGTTCTTCCACGGGCAGCGGACCGGGCAGCTGATATCACGGATCACCAACGACGTGGTGCTGGTGCGCAAGGCGCTCGTGGCGACCTTCGCGAACCTGTTCAGGGAGGCCCTCCTCGCGGTTCTCTACCTCGGGCTTGCGGTCTGGATCAGCTGGAGACTTGCGCTCGTCACGCTCGTCGTGCTGCCTCCGATCGTCCTTCTGATGGCGCTGATCGGCCGTAGGCTCAGGAAGAGAAGCGCCAGACTTCAGGAGAGAATGGCAGACATCACGTCAACGCTGGAGGAGTCGATCGCCGGCATGCGCGTGGTCAAGGCATTCGGGATGGAGGACTACGAGAAGGAACGCTTCTTCCGGCACACATGGAGCTACTTCCGCACCTCCATAAGACTGGAAGTTCTGAGCGCCGTGTCGGGACCACTCGTCGAGTACCTCGGTGTCGTAGGCGTGGTCATCATCCTTTGGTACGGAGGCCGACAGGTCATTCTCGGGGGCGAGGTCTCCCCGGACTGGTTCCTCGTCTTCCTCGGCTCGGTGCTGTCGGCGCTCCAGCCGCTCAGGAAGGTGTCGCACGCCAACAACGACCTCCAGATCGGCCTTGCCGCGGGCGGCAGGGTCTTCGACATACTCGACACGGAGCCGTCCGTCGTCGGACCCGTGGACGGGAAAGTTCTCGAGGGGTTCAGCGACCGGATATCATTCGAGGGAATCCGCTTCAGCTACGGGACCGGCGATGACGTGCTTCACAACATCGACCTGACCGTGGCCAGGGGAGACGTGGTGGCGATAGTCGGCCCCAGTGGAGCCGGCAAATCGACTTTGCTCGACCTCCTGGCGAGGTTCTACGATCCGACGGGCGGCCGCGTGACGATCGACGGGTTCGACCTGCGCGACGTGGACCTGAAGTCGCTGCGGCGGCTTCTGGGCATAGTGACGCAGGAAACGATCCTCTTTAACGACACGGTGCGGAACAACATCGCGTACGGTCTCGAGGGCGCCGACGACAAGGAGGTGATCGCAGCGGCTGAGGCGGCGAACGCCCACGGCTTCATCTCGGCGATGCCGGACGACTACGATACCGAGATAGGGGAGCGCGGCGTGATGCTCTCCGGCGGTGAACGCCAACGCATCGCCATAGCCCGCGCCATCCTGAAGAATCCCCCGGTTCTGATCCTGGACGAGGCGACGTCTTCGCTTGACACTGAGTCCGAGCGGCTCGTGCAGGAGGCGATCGAGCGCCTTCTCAGAGGAAGGACCGTTCTCGTGATCGCGCACAGGCTGTCGACGGTGAGAAACGCCGACAGGATCGTCGTGCTGGATAAAGGAACCATCAGCGAGACCGGCACGCACCAGGACCTCATGAGTCTGGAAGGCCTCTATCGGTACCTCTACGACATGCAGTTCAGAGACGACCGACCCGAAGAGCCCGGGAACGAAGAGCCGCGAGGCTGACGCTCGCGGGATGAACAGCGTCCTCGTGGTCAGACTGAGCTCGGTGGGCGACGTCGTTCTGACCGAGCCCGTCGTTGCCGCGCTCCGGGAGTCCTTCCCCGGCGCCGCGATAGGCTACGCCGTGAAGGCGCAGTTCCGTGACCTCGTCGCGTCGCATCCCGCGCTGTCGCGCGTCCACCTGCTCGATACGTCGTCGAGCGGTGGGACAGCGTCGCTCGTTCGTGAGATACGAGACGCGCGCTACTCGGCCGTCGTCGACCTGCACAGGAATGCGAGAACGGCGCGCATTCTCCGCGCGGCCGGAATCCCCGTCCGGACCGCCTACCACAAGCGCAAGCTTCGGGACGCGGTGCGGGTGCGGCTGCTCAGGCGCCCCTTCCGTGCGTCGAAGCTGCTGGTGCAGCGCTATCTGGACGCGCTCGTTCCGCTCGGCATCGACGCTCCCTACATGCGCCCCCGGCTCCACGTCAGCGACCGGGATGACGAAGCCGGCCGGGCGATACTGACCGGTCTGGGCGTCGGGTCGGATGCGTATGCGGTTCTCGTACCCGGGTCGGTCTGGGCGACGAAACGGTGGCCCGCGGAGGGGTTCGCCGAGCTGGCGACGAGCGTCGTCCGCGAGCTGGGCCTGCGGGCGGTCCTCCTGGGCTCGAAGGGGGAGCGCGAGCTCTGTGAACGGATCGCGGGCGACGCGGGGTCCGGCGCAGTGAACGGGGCGGGGGAAACCACCTTGGGGCAGATGGCGGCGGTCATCTCTCGGGCGCGCATTTACGTTGGGAACGACAGCGGCCCGACCCACATGGCAAGAGCTCTGGACGTCCCGACCGTGGCGCTGTTCGGGCCGACAGACCCCGGCCAGTTCGACTTCGAGGGACACGCCCTCGTCTACAGAGACCTGTCGTGCAGTGCCTGCACGTTCTACGGCAGCCGGCGTTGTCACCTCGGCCACTGGGACTGCATGACGGCCATCGTGTGCGACGACGTGCTCGAGGCCGCGCGATCGCTTCTCTCATCTGTTGGAGGCGGACAGTGAGATGCCTGGTCATCCAGACGGCATACGTCGGGGATGTTGTCCTGGCAGTTCCCCTTCTCATGATCCTCCGGGACAGTCCACGCGTGTCCTGGCTGGGGGCGCTCCTGTCGCCCCCGGGGCCGGAGCTCGTTCTGGGCCAGGGGCTCGTGGACGAGGTCATCACGTACGACAAGCGCGGGGGCGACTCGGGAGTGCGGGGTCTTCTGCGGGCGGTGGGGGAGGTGCGAAGGCGTCGGCCCGACGTCGCGCTCATACCGCACCGCTCGTTCCGGAGCGCTCTTCTTGCCGCTCTCGCCGGGGTGCCCCGGCGGGTCGGCTTTGACGTCAGCGGAGGACGGGTGCTTCTGACTAGTACGCTCTCGTACCGCACCGATGAGCACGAAGTGGAGAGGGTCGCGGGGCTGGCGGCGGGAGCGGGCGTCGAGCTACCAGGCGGCCGTCTGCCCTTCGCTCTGCGCCCGCCGGAAGGAACGGAGTCTCGCCTTACGGCGGCGCTTGTGGAGCGGAGCGTCCGGAGCGATGCCGGCCTCATCGTGGTGGCGCCGGGAAGCCGTTGGGCCACGAAGCGCTGGCCGGCCGGGCGATTCGCGAGGGCCGCTGACGAGCTGGTTCGAGAGACCGCGGCGACGGTCGTGCTGGTCGGGTCCGACGCTGACAGAGAGATCTGTGCTTCGGTGCGAGAGCTGATGGACGCTGTCCCTGTGGACCTGTCAGGGGGCCTGCCGCTGGGACAGCTCATCGCGCTCGTGAAGCGGGCGCAGCTCGTGCTTTCCAACGACTCGGCTGCTGCGCACATAGCGGCCGCAACGAGAACTCCGGTGGTGGCGGTCTTCGGCCCAACGGTTCCTGCTCAGGGTTACGCGCCCTATACAGACCACGCCCGCGTCGTCGAGACCGAGTTCGAGTGCCGACCGTGCGGGTCGCACGGGAGCGACAGGTGCCCGCGAGGTGACTTCGTTTGCATGGAGTCGCTGGACGCATCGTCGGTGGTCGAGGCCGCACTGGAGGTGCTTCGTGAGAACTGAGCGGGGCATGCGCGCGCTGGTGGTCACCGATTCGCTCATCTGGACGGCCGAGGCCGAGTACGCGGTCGAGACGTTCTCCCGGGAAGCGTTTGCTGGACGGCTGTCGTCCGTCCTGAGTCAGGTGGGGGTCGAGACGTGCGCGTGATGTTCGTCAACTCGATGCGGGCACTTGGAGGGGGAGAGCGGTGGCTCCTTGAGGTCACCGATGGGCTCGCGGCGCGCGGCCACGACGTCTCAGTCGCTGCGAGGACGGGAAGCGCTCTTGCCGGGAACGCCCGTGCGTCCGGGCACCGCGTCCTCGAGCTGCCGATGCGCGGCGACGCCGACGTCGATTCCATCATCAGGCTGGCGTGGTGGCTGCGGCATCACCGCGTAGAAATCCTCAACGTGAACATCCAGCGGGGAGTGCGGCTCGGCTGCGCGGCTGCCCGGCTCGCGGGGCTTCGTGCTGTGGTCGAGCGTCGCGGCCTGACGCTGTCGGTCAAGGAGTCGGCCATCAACCGGCACGTCTACGGGCGCTGCCTGACTCACGTAGTGGCGAACTGCGGGGCGATACGCGATGAACTCGTGGGCGCGGGGACCGTGCCGGCCTCGAGAGTGTCGGTGATACCGAACGGCATTGACCCCTCGAGGGTGCCACCGGGAGGGGGCCGCGCTCTCAGGGCGGAGCTCTCGATCCCGAGTGACGCTCCACTCGTTGCTATCATCGGGCGTCTCGTCGTGGACAAAGGGCATGATGTTGCCCTCGACGCGTTCAGGAGGCTGCTTGTGGAGTTGCCTCGCGCCAGGCTGCTCGTGGTCGGCGCAGGCACGCTGGAGGACAGGCTTCGGGAGGAGGCGTTGGGCTTTTCCGATGGGTCCGTGGTGCTCGCGGGCCACCGAGACGATGTCCCCGCCGTGCTCGATGCGGCCGACGCCGTGCTGGTCATGAGCTCGCGCGAGGGGATGCCGCACGTCGTTCTCGAGTCGATGGTCGCCGGCACGCCGGTCGTCGCCACGCGCGTGGCCGGAGTGCCGGAACTCATCGCGGACGGACACCACGGCCTTCTCGTGCCAATCGGCGCCGCGGACGACGCGGCGGACGCTCTGCTTCGGGTCTTGTCTGACCCGGACCTGGCCACGCGATTGGGCAGGCACGCGGCGGCGCGCGCACGCGCGGAGTTCTCGCTCGACCAGATGATAAACAGGTTCGAGGAGCTGTTCGAGACCCTCACCCGGGAGCGATGACGTGGCCCGCAGGTTCCATCCGGAGTCGGTCGAGTCCATTCTGGTCATCCGGCTTTACTTCATTGGGGACGTGCTTCTCTCCACGCCCGTCATCGAGGCGCTCGGGCGGCGGTTTCCCCACGCCCGGCTGACCGTTCTCGTGAAGAAGCGCTGCGGGGATATCCTGACCGGGAATCCGTACGTCGACGAGGTGATGGTCTACGACAACGTCGACCACTACCACAGTCCGCTCTCGATCTGGCGCCTGGCTCGTGAGCTCAGAAGACGGCGGTTCTCGCTCTCGGTGGACCTCACCGGAGACCGCCGGAGCTCCTGGATGGTCCTTGCGGCCGATCCGGCGTTCAGGGTTGGCGTCAATCACGTGGGGATGGGGTTCCTGCTGGACCGCCGGACGCCATACCGAGCCAGGGGACACGTAGTCGACCACCTGCTCACGACCGTCGAATCGCTCGGAGCGACCTCGAGCGCCCCGGCGCCGCGCATGTACTTGACGGACGAGGAAAGGGCGGCGGCCGGCGCCCTGCTCGCTGACGTGGGAGTCGACGCGGGCTCGGGCGTGCTCGCACTGTCCCCGGGCGCGAACTGGCCGTTCAGGAGGTGGCGTCCCGAGCGCTTCGGCGAACTGGCGGCGCTTGCCCGCGAACGCCTGGGTCTCGCGTCGGTCGTTCTAGGGTCGAGCGACGATACCGGGCTGGCCGAGGCTGCGGTCGCGTCGTCCTCGGGCGCGGCAGTAAGTCTCGCTGGGCGAACGAGCCCGCGGGGGCTCGCGGCAGTCCTGGAAGAGGCGCGCGCATTCGTTGGGAGCGACAGCGGGCCGATGCACATCGCCACCGCGGTTGGCACACCCGTGATCGGCCTTTTCGGACCGAACACACCCGAGCACTTCGGGCCGAGAGGCGCGCCGTCGCGGGTCCTGTGGAAGAGATTCGCGTGCAGTCCTTGTTCGCAGAAGAAGTGTGTGAGACCGAACGGCACGTGCATGGATGCGATCACGGTCGGCGAGGTTCTGCACGCCCTGGAGTCATTGCTGAGCGGGGAGGCGACCCGGTGAGCGACAGCGTTTCCGGATTCGACATCATCTGTCTGTCGACCAACCACTGGACCGGTCTTCCAACGAGCAAGCAGCACCTGATGTCGGTGTTCGCCCGGTCGCGGCGGGTCCTGTACGTCGACCCGCCCATAGACGTCTTCTCGGTGCTGGGGCGCCGGCGGAGGTGGCCCAAGCTGCGCGGCCTTCGGCAGGAAGCGGGCGGTCTGTGGGTCCTGTCGCCCGTGGACGTCGCGGTGAGTTCCAGTCCGGACCGGGCGCTCGCCAGGTACGGTCGACTGACGGGGCGCTTGAAACGGGCCGCGCGCGCGCTGGAACTCACGGATCCGGTGGTCTGGACCTTCGCGCCGGAGCACGCGGCGTGCTGCGCCGGTCTCCCGGCGTCGCTGGTCGTCTACCAGGCAGCGGATGATCCGGCGGCGATGAGCTCGGACCCCGCACGCACCAGGGAACTCGAGCGGAAGCACATTGCCGCCTGCGATCTGGTCTTCGTGGCATCGGAGGAACTCCTGAGAGGGCGCGGTTCGGCTGGCCATGTCTACCGCCTGCCGAATGCGGCGGATAGGAGGCACTTCTCGAGCGTGCTGGCCGGCGATCCGGACGCGCCGCTCGAGAAGTTCCTGGAGAGCCTGCGCGCTCCGCGACACACGCCGCGCGAACTCGGTGCCCTCGACGGTCCGGTCGTGCTGTTCGGCGGGGCCGCGTACTCGTGGTTCGACGTGGGTCTCACGTTCGAGCTCGCGACCTTGCGGCCGGACTGGAACATCGTCCTGGTCGGGCCGACGGCCGGGCGCATCTCGCGGGAGCGCCTGCCGGCCAATGTCACGGTCGTGGGACGCAAGCCCTACGACGATTTCCCGTGGTACGTGGCGGCCGCCGACGTGGGGATCCTGCCTCTCGTCGAGGGAGAGTCCTCGCGGAACTGCGACCCCATCGTCATGTACGAGTTCCTGCTCTGCGGGAAACCCGTGGTGGCGACCCCGTTCCCCGCGGCCGGGGAGCACGGCACGCTGGTGTGCACGGCGACGACGGCCTCTGGTTTCGCCGGGGAGATAGAAAAGGCGCTGGTGGAGACGGGCGACCCGGACCGGGTTCGGGAGAGGGTCGAGTTCGGTTTCTCCTGCACGTGGGAGGGTCGGGCGGAGGAGGCCCTCCGCCGCGTGAGTGACATGCTCTCCTCGGGCGGCCGGAAGGAGGGTCGCACGTGAGCTCGTCGGCAGAAGCGGGGGGGCTCGATCGCGCCGTCGGGTTCCTGGACGGCCTGCAGTCGCTCGGGTTGGTCGTTTTGCTGGTTGGGCTTCCTGTGTCCGAGGCGCTCAAGAGCGCCGGGCTCGCGATCGCGGTTCTTGGCTTCACGGGGAAGCTCGTCTGCGGCACGAGACCGCACATGCCCGGCAGGGCCGCTACCGTGGCGCTTGTCGCGTACGTCGCGGCGGCCGCCCTGTCCATCGTCGTCGCCGAGCCCGGCCTTCGCAGGCCGGGGGAGCTCTTCACACTCGGGATGACGGTTGTTCCCTTCATACTGGTCGCGGATGCGTGCGCCCGCCGGACGCGGCGGCGGCTGTTCGCAGTGGCCGTCGTGTCCGGGGCCGCCCTCGCCTCGGTGCTCGCCTACGTGTCCCACATGCAGGGGCCGTACCACCGGCTCGTGCTGGGGTCTATCGAGAACGCGGTACCGGCCGCTGAGTATCTGGGGGCGGCACTGGCGCTCGCGGTCGCGATGCTGGTGGAGGAGTTCGCCTCTACGCTCGCCGGACCGCTCTGGGCGTTCGCGGCGGGTTCCTCAGGTCTGGTTCTTCTGATGACGAAGTCGCGCGGCCCGCTGCTCGGGGCGCTGGTCGGGCTGGCCGTGACGGTAGCGACCGCACTGAGGCGCCGCCGGTATGCGTTCGTCATTGCGGCGGCTGCCGTTGCGGTGATCGTGTTGTTCGCTGCGGCGCGTCCGGGCGCGCGCCTGAGCGGAGCTCTGTCGCCCGGGAGCCGTTCGGTCGGCATTCGCACGGCCGTGTGGAGCGAGACCATGGATCTGGTGCTGGACCGGCCGCTGTTGGGGCACGGTCTCGGGAGCTACGGGCAGCTGGGCGTCATCTACAGCGACGAGCGCGGCGACCTCCACCAGATGAACGCCCATAACACCTGGCTGCACACGGCCTGCGAGACCGGTGTTCTGGGCGCTGGAACGCTGGCCGTGTTTATGGTATTGGGTCTAGTGGGCGTCGCGCGGGCCTGCAGGCTGACGTTGGGGCTTGAGCGGGCAGTCTCGGTCGGCGCCCTCGGCGGCGTGGTCGTTCTGCTCGTGGCCGGCGTGTTCTCCGTGACAACGGACGCGGAACCGGGCATGCTGTTCTTTTCCTTGATGGCTCTCGGAAGCGCGGGCGTGCCGCATGGGCGAGGTGGACGCGGAAGGGGTCGTGCGGATGAGAACTAGAGCGGCGGCGTTTCTCGACAGGGACGGCACCATCACCTCGGAGCGCGGCTACGTGACACGCCCCGAGGACGTGGTGCTCATCGACGGCGCCGCCGTCGCCATTCGCGAACTCAACGAGGCCGGGGTACTCGCCGTGATAATCAGCAACCAGTCGGGGGTCGCCAGGGGTCTAATGAGCGAGGAGGATATGGCGGCCGTGCACGCCGCCACTGAGTCGCTGCTCTCGGCCGAGGGCGCCCGGCTTTCCGGCGCGTACTACTGCCCCAACCACCCTGACGGGACGGTCGAGCGGTACACCCGCGATGCGACCTGCCGGAAGCCGGCCTTAGGGATGCTGGAACTTGCCGTCCGCGACCTGGACATCGATGTAGCGCAGTCGACCATGATCGGTGACCAGATAACGGACGTCGAGCTCGCCAACAGGGCAGGCATTCCCGCTGTCCTCGTGATGACAGGCAAGGGCGCCGCGCACCTCGAGCTGGCGCGCGAACGTGGCCTCAGTGTGGCGGCCCACGTTCCGGACCTCGGTGCGGCGGTGCGCTGGATCCTCGATGCGAGACAGGCTTGGGAGCCGGAGGACGAGAAATGAGAGCACGAGCGGAGCACAGACGGAGGCGTGTGCCGGGCGGAGCGGCGTTTCTGTGCGTCGCGCTGCTTGCCGCCCTGCCCGTCGCTTCAGCGTTGACTCCCGTGGGGGCGGCCGGCGGCCGCGCGGCGCTCGGTCCTGACGGTGAGATCGGGGTGCCGCCCTTCGGCGTGGGAGAGAGATTGAAATTCGAGATCAAGTACGGGTTCATCAGCGCCGGAACCGCCACACTCGGCATACCGGAGACCGTCACCGAGCGAGGTTACGAGTGCTACCGTATCGTCTCACTGGCGGAGTCGAACTCGTTCTTCTCCGCGTTCTTCACAGTGAGGGACGTTGCCGAGTCCTACCTGGACACCAGGGAGCTCGTCCCGCGCCGGTTCGAGAAGCGCCTCCGCGAGGGCAACTTCCGGGCGCACGACATCGTGCTGTTCGACCACGACAGGCACGTCGCGCTCTACCCGAAGCGGGGCGACCGGCTCGTCCCGATATCCGTCGGAGCACAGGACATTCTCTCGTCGCTCTACTACGTGCGCATGATGGACCTCACTGTGGGCCGGTCGACATTCATCGACAACCATGCGGACAGGAAGAACTACCCGCTTGAGATCAAGGTGCTCCGCAAGGAGCGCGTCAAAGTGCCCGTCGGCCGGTTCGATTGCCTGGTCGTTGAGCCCGTCATGCGGGGCGCCGGCCTCTTCAGCCACCAGGGCAGGCTGACCGTGTGGTTGACCGATGACGCGGCGCGCATTCCCGTTCTCATGAAGAGCAAGATCATGGTAGGTTCCATCACTGCCGTTCTGACGGATTTGGACTACGCGGACGTCCACCAGTAGTGCAGCACAAGAGGAGGAGTCATGCCTTCGCGCCACAGAGAAGCCGACCTGTCGCGGCTGCGCCGCGTGTCGATCGAGGAGCGGGGTGGATTGATCGAGGTCGGGAGCTTCGTTGCCCCGGACGAGCGAGCGCCCGACGTATCGGGCCTTCTGAAGGTAATGCCCGACCTCTTCGCCGGAACGGATTTCAGGCGGGCGGTCGGAGCGCTGGCGAGTGCGGCGAGGGAGGGCGGCACGGTCGTGGTGATGTTCGGCGCGCACGTCGTGAAGTGCGGTCTGTCGCGCCTTCTCATCGACCTGATGCAGAGAGGAGTCGTCACGGCCGTGGCGACGAACGGCGCGGGGGCGATACACGACTTCGAGATCGCGATGTGGGGGAGAACCTCCGAGAACGTCGCCAAGCATCTTGCGGACGGGACGTTCGGCATGTGCAGCGATACGGCGGACGCGATGAACGAATCCGCGTCACGTGGAGCGAGGGACGGAGAGGGGTTGGGTGAGTCTCTCGGTCGCACGCTCGCTGAACGGCCGGCCCCCAATCTGGATGCAAGCATACTCGGAAGCGCGTACGGGCTCGGGATCCCGGCAACGGTTCACGTCGCTCTTGGGACCGACATCGTCCACCAGCACGCTTCGGCCGATGGAGCGGCCATCGGCGATACGAGTCTGCGCGACTTCAGGATACTCTCGGACGTGGTCGGAGGGCTCGACGGGGGAGTGGTCATGAACATCGGTTCCGCCGTCATTCTGCCCGAGGTTTTCCTGAAGGCTCTCTCAGTCGCGCGGAACCTGGGCGCGGACACCGGGGCCTTCACGGCCATCGGTATGGACATGAACGAACCCTACCGCGCCATGCTCAATGTCGTCGCCAGGCCGACCGCTGAACATGGTATGGGTATTGCACTTAGGGGGCGCCACGAGATCCTCCTTCCGCTGCTGTGGGCCTCGGTTCGGGCGGAGCTGGACGGGTGACACGACGGAGTATTGCGGTTGACAAAGGGGCAAAGCTTGTGATACAATATCATTGAGTTTCGGAGGCGACCACCGGGATGAGAGCGAAAGGACTCGCATAGCAAGACTGCTAAGGGTTTCTTCTCAAATCAACATAGTCGTTTGGGAAGGTGGCGGAAGCGGGCCGTTGTTGTGGTTCGTAGCGCCGCGACGTCGATTCGAAAGCACCCTTGGCAGACCACTGCGATCAGATTGATCTCCCGCCGGGTGCGACATCAGTCGACACCCGGTGTTTTCTTGCCCTCTGCCCTCCACGAGTCTGGAGACACGACACCTTGTATTTCGTCGACGAGAGATTCGGGTACGGAACGGTCGAGGAGTTCGCTCGAGGATCACGCGAGTGCGGGCGTCTCATGCGCGGCAAGCTCTACCGGCGCCACATCAAGCGACCGCTGGACGCCGTGGCCAGTATGGTCGGTCTGGTTCTTCTCTCACCACTGTTCCTGGTCCTGGCGATTCTGGTGAAGCTCGATTCCCGCGGTCCTGTCTTCTTCAAGCAGATACGGGTCGGGAAGGGCGGGCGTGAATTCGAGTTCTACAAGTTCCGATCCATGGTTCAGGAAGCGGAGGAGATGAAGAAGAAGCTCATGCACCTGAACGAGCTCGAAGGGCCGGTGTTCAAGATCAGCGATGACCCCCG